>NZ_JAKEIP010000020.1 GCF_021474425.1 Streptomyces muensis
CTCGGACGGTGATGCGGAAGCCGTGCCGGCGGACTGTCCCTCGGGTGAGGTGCCGTCCTCGGTGGAGGCGTCGGGAACGGGGGCCCGTACGTCGTCGGAGGCCGCTCGGTCCCGCGAGGGGCTGTCGTAGAGGAACAGACCGCTCAGGAAGGCGCTCGTCAGCAGGACGGCCAGCGTGGCGACCGCGCCCGTGATGAGAAGGGTGCGGCGCCTGCGCTGCCGGGGGTCTTCGTGGGGGTCGCCCGAGTCGGGGACGGGCGCCGGCGCTGCTGTGTCCGAGGGGGTGGGGTCTGCGTCCGGATCCGCCAAGTCCCCTGATTCTCGCGGGACTTCATCCTCCGCCGACGTGACCGCCCCGGTCTCGGCACCCAGCTCCACGAACGGCCGTATCCGTACCGGATCGAAGTCCTCCGCGGCAGCCGCCTCCGCCGTGCGGGCATCGCGACGGGCCTCGGACGCACGGCGGGCGCAGGAGCAGGCGGGAGTTCCGTCCGAAGCCCGGGGCGCAGCGCACTCCGGGCAGACGGGGCCGTTCGGTTGACTCACGTGGGGTCCTTCTCCGTGCGGGATCCAGAGTTCAGGCATATGTTCCCCACATAATCTCCATGCGTCCGGCTGTCGGTGGAAGCGGGGCCTCCGGACCGTCCAGAACAAGCCGTCTCACGCCGACCGGCGCGGTGGTGTCCCCGGCGTCCCCGTGGCGGTGGGCCGCTCGACGTGGGCGGTGAACCAGTCGCGGGCCAGTTCGGCGACCGTGGTGAGCGTGCCGGGCTCCTCGAAGAGGTGGGTGGCGCCGGGGACGACGGCGATGCGGTGCTCGCAGTGCATCCGGTCCGCGGCGAGGCGGTTGAGGCTGAGCACCTGGGTGTCACGGCTGCCGACGATGAGCAGGGTCGGTGCCCGAAGCCGGGTCAGCGCGGCCGGCGTCGCCAGGTCCGGGCGGCCGCCGCGGGAGACGACCGAGCGGATCTCGGAGTCGGACAGCGCGGCCGCCTCCAGCGCCGCGGCGGCTCCGGTGCTGGCGCCGAAATAGGCGACGGGCAGGCCGGTCTCACCACGCAGCCACAGCGACGCGGCGTGCAGTCGGCGGGCGAGCAGGAAGATGTCGAAGACGTTGTGCCGGTCGTGCGCCTCGTCGTCGGTGAGCAGGTCGAGCAGCAGGGTGGCCAGGCCGGCCCGGTTGAGTTCGGTGGCGACGTACCGGTTGCGCGGACTGTGCCGGCCGCTGCCGCTGCCGTGCGCGAACGCCACCGCGGCCGGCGCCCCGTCCGGCACGACCAGACGCGCGCCCAGCCGGGCTCCGGCGGCCGGGATCAGCACCTCACGGTTCGGGGGCTCGGCCGGCGTGGGGGAGCGGGACTCGGACCGGGCGGCCGCCGCGAGCAGGGCCGTCACCTCCTCGTCCGAGACCTGGGCGAAGTGCCGGTACCAGGCCCCCACCGAGCCGAGCACCTCCGGCGCCCGCGGGCACACCACCTCGTCGGCCACCCGCGCCAGCCGGGCCACGCTGTGGGCCGGTCCGACGGGCACGGCCAGCACGATCCGGGCCGCGCCCTGATCCCGTACGACCCGGCAGGCCGCCTCCGCCGTGGCGCCGGTGGCGAGCCCGTCGTCCACGACGACCGCCGTGCGGCCGGCAACCGGCGACGCCGGCCGCCCCTGCCGGTAGCTCCGCACCCGCCGCTCCAGCTCGGCGCGCTCGGCCGCCTCGACGGACTCCTGCTCCGCCGTGCCCAGCCCGGCGTCCGCGATCACGTCCCGGTTGAGGACGCGGACCCCGCCCTCGCCGATCGCCCCGAACCCCCACTCCGGCTGCTGCGGCACGCCCAGCTTGCGCACCACCAGCACATCCAGCGGGGCGCCGAGCCGCCGGGCCACCTCGGCCGCCACCGGCACCCCGCCCCGCGGCAGCCCCAGCACCACCACATCCTGGCCGCGCAGCTCCGCCAGCCCCTCCGCCAGCATCTGACCGGCGGCCCTGCGGTCGTCGTAACGCATACGCGCCTCCCGCGCCCACGAGGACGGGAGCCTGTCCCTTTCCCTTCAGGCTACGACTGTTCGCCCCGGCCCCGGCACTTGGCGATATCCGGTCGGTACCCCACCCGTGGTTGCCGTGTTCAATCACTCGTGACGCGTCACGCGGCACGGCACCAACGGACGGCCCCACACGTCAGGAGGCAACGTGATCGCCGCTCCCGAGCCCGGTCTGACCGAAACCGACATCGTCGAACGCGCCGTGCACCTGCGGCCCGCGCTGCTCGAACGCCAGCCGGAGACCGAACGGCTGACGCACTACCCCAAGGACACCCACGACGACTTCCTGCGGGCCGGCTTCTACCGGATGCTGCAGCCGCGCCGGTACGGCGGCTACGAGTTCGGCCTGCCCACCTTCTACCGGGTCGTCACCGAGATCGCCCGGGGCTGCCCCTCCACCGGCTGGGCCCTGTCCCTCACCGCCGCCCATGTCCTCCAGGTCGCCACCCTCTTCGGCGAGAAGGCACAGGACGAGATCTTCGGCGCCGACGGCGACTTCCGCGCCGCGTCCACGGTCGCGCCCATCGGCATCGCACAGCCCGACGGCGACGGCCATGTCGTCCTCGACGGCACCTGGCCCTACTCCTCGGGCGCCCCCTACTCCACCCACTACGTCGGCCAGACCCTGCGCGCCCCCGACCACCCGGGCGCCCCGCCCGGACCGCCCTTGCTCTTCGTCGCCCCGCGTTCGGTGTGGACGGTGCTCGACGACTGGCACGGTGTCCTCGGCCTGCGCGGCAGCGGCTCCAACAGCATCCACATGGAACAGGCCCGCATCCCCACTCACCTCACCTGCGAGGCGAGCCTGCTCGACCTGCCCGTCGAGGGCGGCAGCGTCGGCTCCGCGCTGCACGGCAACCCCATGTACGCCGGGCGGGCGCCGAGCTTCTTCCACGGCGAACTGGCCGCCATCATGATCGGCACCGCGTACGCCGCCGCCGACGAGTACGCCCGGGTCGTCGCCGACCGCCCGCTCGTCCTCGAACCCGACCGCACCCGCGGCGAACTCCACGACTACCAGCGGCACCTGGGCGAGGCCCTCGGCGTGATCCACACGGCAGAGGCGGCACTGCGCGGCACCGCCGAGGAGTGGATGGAGACCTGCCGGCGCAACGCCACCGGCATCGCCCCCTTCACTATCGCCGAGGACAACCGTCTCGCGCTGATGTTCCTGAACGCAGGCTGCATGACCTGGGACGTCCTCCAGGGCACCCTCTTTCGCACCGCGGGCTCCCGGCACGCCCGCGACGGCGAGCGGATGCAGCGCTACTTCCGGGACGCGGCCATGTACCTGACCCATGTCGGGCCCAGCATGGCCGAGCCCCTGGCCCGCCGGATGGGCTGCGACCGCATGGGGTTGCCGTCCGAGCACATTCCGTTGATCCCCTGAGCCGCGCGGAGCCCTGGCCGAAGTCTCCGAGATCCCCTGGACAGTCGCAGGAATGCCCCGCTCCGGATCGGGTACGTGAGCAGGACCGCACGAACGCCGCTACCAGGGGATCTGTCATGGAGACACCAGCGAACGACAACACCGTCACACCGGCCCGGCGTGCGCTGGACGCGCTGGCCGGGAACACCGAGGACACGGCGGCGATGGACACGCTCGCGAGCAGCGACGTCCTCGTGCCCGTGCCCGACGACGTCGACGAACAGGACGCCACCGACCCCGGCGCCGTGGCGCTGCCGGTCATCGAACGTCCGGGCGGGGAGCCGGTCGTCCCCGTGTTCACCTCCGAGCCCGCGATGGCCGAACTGCTGCCCTTCGTCTCCCGCTACCGCCTGGTCCCGCTGGGCGCCCTCGCCTCGCAGTGGCCGGCCGACGACCTGGCGCTGACGATAGACGCCGGGTCCTCCCACCCGCTGACCCTGACCTCGGAGGGCGTACGGACCTTGCTGGCCCGGCCGTAGCGCGCCGGTCCCCGGGCACGCCAACTCACCGTCAGAGGTGCTGCTTGTAGAACGGGACCAGGTGGTCCAGTGCGATCTTCACCGGCTCGGGCTGGTCATAGAGGTCGTAGTGCGACCAGCCCTCGGCAACGACGAGCTCCTTGTCCTTCGAGGCCGCGCGGCCGTAGAGCTCCAGGCCGGAGCGGTAGGCCCCGAACGCGCCGGGCTTGTCGCCGACCACGATGCACAACGGCTGGGTGAGCAGCACCTCTGCCCTGTCGAACGCGTCCCAGCCGACCGCGGTCGCCGAGCGCGAGAAGATCGAGAGGTTGACGCCGTTCGGCTTGCGACCACGGTCGGTGCGGTAGTACTCGGTGGCTTCGACCACGTCGATGTCCGTCAGGCCCATCGCCCTCGCCTGGTCCGGTGACGACGGCAGCGCGTCGTCCACCCGCAGTGCGGCGCCACGGGCTTCGGCAGTGCGCTGAGCGGCCATGGCCTCCAGCGCGCTGATCGGATCGTGATTCGAGCCCGCCTCGCGAATGGCTCGACCGTAGTTCGCGCCGGTCACCGTTCCGATTGCCTTGATCCGGCGTTCGGTCATGGTGGCGTTGACCGCGTATCCGCCGCCGCCACAGATCCCGAGGGCTCCGATCCTGTTCTCGTCGACATACGGCAGCGTGACCAGGTAGTCGATCACGTAGCTGAAGTCCTGCACCCGCAGGGTCGGGTCCTCCAGGGCCCGGGGCTCGCCACCGCTGGCGCCCTGGAAGCTCGCGTCGAAGGCGATCACCACGAAGCCCTCCGCAGCCAGCGCCGTGCCGTAGACATTGCCCGACGTCTGCTCTTTGCAGCTGCCGACCGGGTGGGCGCTGATAATCGTCGCGTACTTCTGCGTGGCATCGAATCCGGGCGGGAAATAGATATCGGCCGCGATGTCCCAGGCCAGCGCCTTGATGCTGACCTGCTCGGTGTTAGCGATCGTCATGGTGTCGCCACTTTCCGGCCATTCTCCTGGCCATGAGATTCTTCGAGTTCGGTTTTGCTGATGTCCGGCAGTCGTGTACGGGGTGCCGGCGTGGGATACGTGATGTTCAGGCTTCCGGGATCTCGAGGCCCCACGTGGACGGGTCCACGTCGTCGGGGCTGGGCCCGAGTCGGACATCGGTGTTGAGCGCGTCGATGCCGGCGATCTCGTCGTCGTTGAGCGTGAAGTCGAAGACGTCGAAGTTCTGCGTGATCCGGCCAGGGTTGACGGACTTCGGGATGGCGGACCGGCCCTGCTGGATGTGCCAGCGCAGCATCACCTGGGCCGGCGACTTGCCGTGCGCGGCGGCGATGCCCTTGATCGTCTCGTCCTGCATGACGCTGCGGCGCTCGTCGCCGTAGCCGGGATAGAAGGTGATGCCGCCGATCGGCGACCATGCCTGGGTGACGATGCCGTGTTGGGCGTTCGCGGCCCGCACGTCAGGCTGAGTGAAGTACGGGTGCAGCTCGACCTGGTTCACGGCCGGGACGATCGTGGTCTGCTTCCGGAGATCTGCCAGGTGGTGGGGCATGAAGTTGCTGACGCCGATGGCCCGCACCCGCCCGTCGGCCAGGAGCTGTTCGAGGGCCTTGTAGGCGCCGATGGTCCGCTCGAAGTGCTGCGGCATCGGCTGGTGCAGGATCAGCAGGTCGATGACGTCGAGGCCGAGCTTCCCGGCGCTCTTGTCGAACGCGTGCAGGGTCTCGTCGTAGCCGTAGTCGGAGACCCAGACCTTGGTCTCGACGAAGACCTCGGAGCGATCGACACCGGAACGACGGATGCCCTCACCGACCTGGCGCTCATTGAGGTAACCGGCGGCGGTGTCGATGTGACGGTAGCCGGTGCGGAGCGCGGCCTCGACGGCGGCGGAGGTCTCTTCAGGCGGACTCTGGAAGACGCCGAGACCGATGGGCGGCATGGTGACGCCATTGTTGAGAGTGATGGTTTCGTGCGGGGCATTCATGCTGGTACTCCGTAGGCGCTGAGGAAGATTCCGGTGGGCCTGCCGTGTCCGGACGGTTGTGTCGCGGGCAGGGGCGTGGGCGGTCGCATCACGTGTGGAAGCGCGTCGCACCGAGCCACTTGACGCCTTCCGGGTCGCGGTGGTCGAAGACGTGGCTGCGGCCGGTGTCGAGGGCGGTGATGCGCGCGATCTCGTCGTCGGTGAGGGCGAAGTCGAACACCTCGAGGTTCTGCGCCATGCGTGCGGGCTTCACCGACTTGGGGATGACGACGATGTCCTGCTGGATCAGCCAGCGCAGCGCGATCTGGGCGACGGACTTGCCGTGCGCGTGGGCGATGTCGACGAGCACGGGGTTGTCGAAGAACTGGCCGCCTTGTGCGAGGGGGCCCCAGGCTTCGTGCTGGATGCCGTGTTCACGCATGAGCTTGTGGTCGTCGGCGCGCTGGAAGAAGACGTGGGTCTCGATCTGGTTGACCGCAGGCACGGTGTCGTTGTGGGTGAGGAGGTCGGCTAGCCGGTCGGGGTGGAAGTTGCTGACGCCGATGGCTCGCGTGCGGCCGTCGCGGTGCAGCTTCTCCATGGCCCGCCACGATCCGTAGTAGTCGCCGAAGGGCTGGTGGATGAGGTAGAGGTCGAGGTGGTCGAGGCCGAGCCGGTCGAGCGAGCGGTCGAAGGCCCGAAGGGCGCTCTCCTCGCCCTGGTCCTGGATCCACAGCTTGGTGGTGATGAAGAGCTCGTCGCGCGGGATGCCGCTGGCGGCGATGGCCCGGCCCACGGCTCGTTCGTTCTCGTAGGCCGCGGCGGTGTCGATGGAGCGGTAGCCGGCCTCCAGCGCGGCCTCCACCGCCTGCTGCGTCCGGTCGTCGGGGATCTGGAAGACGCCGAATCCGATGACCGGCATGTCGACGCCGTTGTTGAGGGTGACCGTGGGGGTTCGCGAGGACATCGTCCAGGCTTCCTTTCCGTGGAATGTCGAGTAGAGGACGGGGGTGAGTGGGGTGACGATGGTGTCGACGCGGTCCAGAACTGCCGCATCGAGGGGCACGTCGGCTGCCGCCAGCTGCGACTGAAGGTGCTGAAGCGTGCGCGGGCCGAAAGTTGATGCCGGAGTCCAGGGCGTGGTGGATGACGCGGGTGGCCTCGTCGTGGTCCGGGTCGCCCTCCTTTCGGGCCTCGGTCAGACCGAGGGCTCGTGGTACTCGGGGGTCCCGGCGCAGCGGGACGTTCCCCATGCAACCCGCGCCGGCAGGGCGGTGGGAGTCCGTGCTGTGAGGGGTACCGGCAGGGACCCCCACCCCGAACGAGACCGGCCTAGCCTGGCCGTATGGACAACCGGGAAGAAGTCAGAGCCTTCCTTCGCTCCCGGCGGGACAAGGTCACCCCCGAGCAGGCGGGCCTGCCCGTCTACGGTCAGCGGCGGGTGCCCGGACTGCGCCGGGGTGAAGTCGCGATGCTCGCCGGAGTGAGCGTGGAGTACTACACACGCCTGGAGCGCGGCGGCCTCAAAGGGGTGTCGGACAGCGTGCTGGAGGCCCTCGCTCACGCCCTGCGTCTCGACGACACCGAACGCATGCACCTGTACGACCTCGCCCGAGCCGCCGGTCCCGCACGCGCGGCGAGCTCCCGGCAGCGCCAAGCCGCGCCGACGGTGCGGCCGAGCGTGGCGCGGATCATCGAGGGCATGCCGGAGCTGCCGGCGTTCCTGCAGAACAACCGACTCGACGTCCTGGCCGCCAATCCGCTGGGGCGAGCCCTGTACTCACAGATGTACGCCGACCCGACCTGCGGAGCCAACACCGCCCGCTTCGCCTTCCTCAACCCCGCGGCCAGGCAGTTCTACCGCGACTGGGAACGCGTCACCCACGCCACCGTGGGCGCACTGCGCGTCGAAGCGGGCAAGAACCCCTACGACCGGGAGCTGTCCAACCTGATCGGCGAGTTGTCCACCCGCAGCGACGCCTTCCGCATGATGTGGGGATCCCACGACGTACACGTCTTCCGCGAGGGCACAAAGCGCCTCCACCATCCGGTCGTGGGCGACCTGGAACTCCATCACGAGACCATGCGCCTGCCGGACGACACCGGACTGACCTTGGCCGTTTACAGCGCACCAGCCGGAACCGCTGCCGCGGACGGGCTCAAACTGCTCGCCGGCTGGTCCGCCACCGTCGCAGGCCAGGAACACGACGCCGACACCGAATCCACGAGCTGACTTTCGCGACAGGAGCGGAGCCGGACATCGGCGAGGGCGCGCCCCGGTGTCGTCCAGCCATCCGGCTGCCCGGTGTCAGCCGTTCAGCATCCGGGCCAGCACGTCGCGCTGGAGCGGCAGGACCTCCGTGTGCAGGGCACGGCCCTTGGGGGTGAGGGCGACGTAGACACCGCGCCGGTCCTCCGCGCAGACGGAGCGCTCCACCAGGCCGTCCTTCTCCAGCCGCCCGATGAGCCGGGACAGTGCGCTCTGGCTGAGATGGACCCGTCCGACCAGGTTCTGCACCCGGCACTGCGCGCCCTCCTCGGGCGTCGACGAGGCGAGGATGTCGAGCACCTCGAAGTCGCTCGCGCCGAGCCCGTGCGGGTGCAGAACGCGGTCGATCTCCGTCATCGTGCGCGCGTGTACGGAGAGGATCTCCCGCCAGCGGTCCTCGAGTCCGGCATCGGCCGTCTTCACTGCCATACCGGCACGGTAGCACCGATTCGGCCATTTATTGACTGTGCAACTACTGCGTGCGCAACGAGTTCTGCGCAGGCTCTCAGGCGGTCGGGTCCTGGAGCAGCCCCACGAGGTTGCCGTCCCCGTCCCGCACGGAGGCGATGAGCCTGCCGCCACCGACGTCGTGGACGTCCTGGAGCGTCTCGGCGCCCGCTTCCAGCAGGGCCGCGAGGGTGGTCCGGATGTCGTCGACGTGCCAGTAGGGGACCGGGCCGGTCATGCCCTTCGCGTGCCCGTTGGGGTCGAGGCCGACGTCCTGTCCGGCGTCCTTGAAGCCGACGTAGTACGGCTCGTCCGCATACGGCTCCGTGCCCAGCAGGGCCCTGAACAGGGCCTTCGTCCGGTCGAGGTCCTTGACGGGGTAGATGATCGTGTTGACTCCGGCGGTCATGGCGTACTCCTGACGTGACGTGTGTGCCGACGGTTCTCGTCGGTGGTTTCACGCTAGGACGGGGGAGCGGTGGCGGGCTTCTCGATTCCTGACCGGTCGCATGCGAAGGGCGCGCCCACGGCCGTATCGCCGCGTGGCGCGCCCTCGCGGCCGGCTAACGCCGTCAGGTCGACTCGCGCTTCACCAGCTCCGTCGGCAGGATCACCGCCGCCGGGTCCTCGCCGCCGATCTGCGCGAGCAGCAACCGCACCATCTCGGCGCTGATGCGGTCGTAGGGCTGGCGCACCGTCGTCAGGGCCGGGGTGGCCTCCGTCGCCGCGCTGGAGTCGTCGAAGCCGCCCACGGACACGTCCTCGGGCACCCGGCGGCCCGCCCGGTGCAGCGCGGTCAGGGCGCCCTGCGCCATCAGGTCGGAGGCCACGAACAAGGCGTCCATGTCCGGGGCCTGGGCGAGCAGCCGCTCGGTGCCGGCCTCGCCGCTGGCGCGGCTGTAGTCGCCGGAGACGATGAGCCGCTCGTCGATCTCGACGCCCGCCTCCGTGAGCACCTCCTTGTACCCGGCGAGGCGGTCGACACCGCCCGGGGTGTCCAGCGGACCGCTCACCACGCCGATCCGGCGGCGGCCCAGCGACAGCAGGTGGCGCACCATGTCACGGGCGCCGTCCCGGTCGTCCGCCGCCACGTAACTCACCTTGGAGCCGAGCCCCATGGGCTTGCCGCACTGGACGAGCGGCACCCCCGCCTCGCGCAGCTCGTCGGCCACCGGGTCCCCGGAGTGGCTGGACACCAGCAGCACCCCGTCGACATGACCCGCCGTGATGTACCGCGTTATGCGCCGCCGTTCGTCCCGGGTGCCCGCCAGCATCAGCAGCAGCGGGATGTCGTGCGCCGCGAGCGCCTTGGTGCAGCCGCTCAGCAGGACGTTGAAGTTGGGATCCTCGAAGAACCGCTCCTGCGGCTCGGTCAGCAGGAAGCCGATCGAGTCCGAACGTCCCGTGATCAGCGAGCGGGCATGCCGGTTGACGACGTAACCCGTCTTGCGGATCGCCGCGTTGACCGCCTCCTGGGCGGTCGGGCTGACGTAGTGCCCGCCGTTGAGCACCCGCGAGACCGTGCCCCGTGAGACTCCGGCCTCGCGCGCCACGTCGTGGATCGTCGGCGGCTTGCGTCGGCCCCCCGTGTTGCTCATGGTCATGACTTTACGGCCCCGGAGAGCAGATCCAGGCTCCAGAACCGCTGGATGACCAGGAAGAGCGCCACCAGCGGGATGACCGCGAGGAAAGCGCCGGTGATCACCAGCGTGTACAGCGCCGGCGTGTTGGCACCCTGTTCGAGGAGCGTGTACAGACCCAGCGTGATCGGGAACTTCTCGTCGTCGCTGAGCATGATGTACGGCAGCAGGAAGTTGTTCCAGATCGCCACGAACTGGAACAGGAACACCGTCACCATGCCGGGCACCATCATCGGCAGCGCGACCCGCGTGAAGATCCGCCACTCGCTCGCGCCGTCCATCCGCCCGGCCTCCACCACATCGGCGGGCACGGCCGCGGCCGCGTAGATCCGCGACAGATAGACGCCGTACGGCGACAGGAGCTGCGGTAGCAGCACGGCCAGGTACGAGTCGGTGAGGTCCGCCTTCGCCAGCAGCAGGTACTGCGGGATGGCGAGGATGACCGGCGGCATCAGCACACCCGTCAGCAGCACGTTGAAGAGCGTCTCGCGGCCGGGGAACCGGTAGATCGCCAGCGCGTAGCCGCTGAACGCCGAGACGACCGTCGACAGCAGCGCGCCGAGACCGGCGTACAGGGCGGAGTTGCCCATCCACTGCCAGTACACGCCGTCGCGGTAGGCGCTCAGGTCCGAGAAGTTGTCGGCGAAGCCCGTGCCCGGCAGGAAGGTGAACGTGGAGAACAGCTCGCTGCCGGACTTGGTCGCCGCGATCACCACCCAGGCCACCGGCAGCAGGCAGTAGGCCGCGCCGAGCAGCAGCGTGATCGTGGGGACCAGTGCGATCCGGCGGCGCAGCGGAGGGCGGCTCTGCGCGGCCCCGGACGTGGTGCCGGCGGCCGTGTCGGCCTTGCCGACGGCGAGGGAGCTCATCGTGCACCTCCGTGACCGAAGTCCCGCTTGTTCCGACGGTTCGCGGCCCGCAGGAAGCCGAAGGACAGCAGCAGCGTCGCCAGCGCGATGATCGTGGCCTGGGCGGCCGCCGCGTAGATGTCGCCCTTGCCGAAGGCGTCCTGGTACACCTTCATCAGCGGACTCCACGTCGTGGACACGGAGTTGGTGAGGGGCTTGAGGGTCGTCGGTTCGTTGAACACCTGGAGCGTGGCGATGATCGAGAAGAAGAAGGTCAGCACCAGCGAGGGCGCCACCATCGGGATCTTGATCCGCAGCGCGATCTGCAGCGGCGTGGCGCCGTCCAGCTTGGCCGCCTCGTACACCTCGGCCGGGATCGCCTGGAGCGAGGTGTAGATGACGATCATGTTGAAGCCCGTACCGCCCCAGACCGCGATGTTGGAGAGGGCGAGATACAGCGGCCCGCCGTCCAGCAGGTCCGGCTGCGGCAGACCGAACTTCTCCAGCACGTAGTAGAAGGGGCTGACGTCCGGCAGGTACAAAAAGCCCCACAGCAGCGCGGCCACCACGCCGGGGATGGCGTACGGCAGGAAGATCGCGAGCCGGGTGAAGGGCGCGAGCCGCACCTTGTCGGAGTCGAGCATCAGCGCGAAGAGGAGGGCGAGGCCCAGCATCACCGGCACCACGATGCAGCCGTAGCCGAGGACGCGCAGCGCGCCGCCGACCAGCTCGCTGTCGGTGAGGGCGTCCGTGTAGTTCTCCAGCCCGGCCCAGACCTCCTTGCGGGCGCCGGAACCGAGCCCGAGCCCGGAGACCTTCACCTTGTGGAAGCTGAGCCAGACCGCGTAACCGATGGGCAGTGCGAAGAAGAGCAGAAAGAGGAGCGTTGCGGGGAGGAGGAAGGCGTACGGGGCCCCCTTCACCCCGTACGCCTTCCGGCTTGTGCTGGTCACTCGGAGACCTCGAAGCCCTGCTTCTCGAGGTCGGCGACCGTGTCGTCCTGCATGGTCTGCAGGGCGGCGACGAAGTCCGACTTGTCCTTGGTGGCCTTGCCGAAGGCGTCCTTGAAGGTCGTGTAGGCGACGTTCACGTTCGGGCCCCACGCCGACGGTGCGGTGGTCTTCGCGATCTCGGCGGCCTTGGTGTAGAAGTCCGACTGGTTCGAGAAGTAGTCCGGCGGGGTGGCGAAGGCGCCGCTGGTCTGGGCGTTCGTGGCGGCCGGGTAGATGCCGCTCTCCTTGGCCAGCGCCTGGAGCGCGGCGCCGTCGGTGTTGAGCCAGGCGGCGAACTTGGCGGCGGCAGCCTTGTTCTTGGAGTCCGTCGTCACGGCGGTGGAGGAGCCGCCCCAGCTGCCGGTGACGTTCTCCGACTGCGACCACTGCGGCAGCGGGGCCATGGCCCACTTGCCCTTGGTGTCGGGCGCGGCCGTGGTCAGCGTGCCCGGCGCCCACACGGCGCTGACCCAGGCGATCTGCTTGCCCGTGTTGAGCGCCTTGTTCCAGGCCGGCGTGTACATCGGCTGGTCGTCGATGGCGCCCTCCTTGACGAGGTCGCCCCAGAACTTTGCGACCTTCTGTGAGGCGTCGTCGTCGATGCCGACCTTCCACTTGTCACCGGAGGTCGTCCACCACTTGGCACCGGCCTGCTGGGCCAGACCCGCGAAGAGGCCGGAGTCGTTGGCGGAGAACGTGGTCAGGTCCGTGTCGGGGGACTTCTTCTTCAGCGCGCGGGCCGTCTCGGCGAACTGCTCCCAGGTGCTCGGGACCGTCAGGCCGTACTTCTTGAAGAGGTCCTGGCGGTAGTAGAACATCATCGGCCCGATGTCCTGCGGCACCGCGTAGACCGAGTCCGTGCCCAGCGTGGTCTGCTGCCAGACGCCCTCGGCGAACTTGCCCTTGGCGTCGCCGACCTCGTCGGCTATGTCCGCGACCGCGTCATTGCTGACCAGTGTCGGCAGCGCCTGGTACTCGGCCTGGACCAGGTCCGGGGCCTTGCCGGCCTTGTGCGCGGTGAGGATCTTGGTGACCAGCGTGTCGCCGGACGCCTGCTTCTTCACCGTGACCGTGATCTGGTCCTTCTTGCCCGGGCCCTTGTTCCACAGGTCGACGACCTTGTCCATGCCCGGCGTCCAGGTCCAGTACGTCAGCGAGACCGGCCCCGACGAGTCCTCCCCGGCGTCTTCGGAGCCGCAGGCGGCGAGGGCGGTGGCGCCGAGGGCGGCGGCGACACAGGTGGCCGCGGTTCTGAAAACGAGTCGCCGACGCTTCGTGATGGGCATGGATCTCTCCCCTGACCTGGGGCCTCCGCCTGCTGCGAGGGCCCGCCATGCTTCTGTGAGCGTTCACAGTAGAGAAACATCCCGGCCACTTGTCAATGGTTGTTGCTGTGCGGTTATGTTGGGCTCAGCACCGCTGATTCGATGTGTGCACGTTCCCAAATGATCGAAACCAAACGGGAGAGATCCATGCCGGAGACCACGCCCAGGGGCCTCACCAGGCTCGCCTTCGGCGGGGACTACAACCCCGAGCAGTGGCCGGAAAGCGTCTGGCAGGAGGACGTCCGGCTGATGCGGGAGGCCGGCGTCACGATGGTGAGCGTCGGGATCTTCTCCTGGGCCCTGCTGGAGCCCTCACCCGGCGTATACGACTTCGGCTGGCTGGACCGGCTGCTCGACCTGCTGCACCAGAACGGCATCCGCGTCGACCTGGGCACGCCCACCGTCTGCCCGCCCGTCTGGTTCTACCGCGCCCACCCCGAGGCCCTGCCCGTGACGGCGGAGGGTGTGCGTCACGAGTTCGGCTCCCGTGCCGCCATCTGTCACAGCAACGCCGACTACCGCGCGGCCGCCGCGAGCATCACCACCAAGCTCGCCGAACGCTACGGCGACCATCCGGCACTCGCGATGTGGCATGTGCACAACGAGTACGGCGTCCCCGTCTCCGCCTGCTACTGCGACTCCTGCGCCGCCCACTTCCGCCGCTGGCTGGCGGCGACATACGGGACGGTCGACGCGGTCAACGAGGCCTGGGGCACGGCCTTCTGGGGCCAGCGCTACTCCGGCTTCGAGCAGATCAACCCGCCGCGTGCGACCCCGACGGCCGTCAACCCGTCCCAGGCGCTGGACTACAAGCGGTTCGCCGACGCCACGATGCGCGAGAACTTCGTGATGGAGCGGGACGTCCTGCACCGCCTCTCGCCAGGTATCCCGGTCACCACCAACTTCATGACGGCCCTCAGCCAGTGCGACTCCGTCGACTACTGGGCCTGGGGCCGCGAGGTCGACATCGTCACCAACGACCACTACCTGATCACCGACGGCCGCCGCACCCACGTCAACCTCGCGATGGCCGCTGACCTCACGAGGTCCGTCGCCGGGGGAGCGCCCTGGATCCTCCTGGAGCACTCCACCTCCGGCGTCAACTGGCAGCCCCGCAACCCCGCCAAGGCCCCCGGCCAGATGGCCCGCAACTCCCTCGGGCATGTGGCGCGCGGCTCCGAGGGCGCCATGTTCTTCCAGTGGCGGCAGTCCCGGCGCGGCGCCGAGAAGTTCCACTCGGCGATGCTCCCGCACGGCGGCACCGACACGCGCGTGTGGCGCGAGGTCGTCGAACTCGGCGCGTCCCTCGACTCGTTGAGCACTGTACGCGGCACCCGCACCCAGGCCGACGTGGCCATGCTGTGGGACTGGCACTCCTGGTGGGCGCAGAGCCTCGACTGGCGGCCCAGCGAGGACCACGACCCGCGCGAGCGCGCCGACGCCTTCTACGAGGTGCTCTACGACCGTCACCTCACCGTCGACTTCGCCCACCCGGAAGCCGACCTGTCGCCCTATCCCCTTGTCGTCGTACCCGCGCTGTACCTGATGACGGAGGCGGCCGGCCGCAATCTGCGCCAGTACGTCGAGAACGGCGGCACTCTCGTCGTGTCGTACTTCTCCGGCATCGTCGACGAGCACGACGCCGTGCACGAGGGCGCCTACCCCGGCCCGCTCCGGGACGTCCTCGGACTGACGATCGAGGAGTTCTCGCCGCTGCTCCAGGACCAGCTGGTGCGGGTCACCGGCCCGGACGGCTCCGAGCTCAGCGGCGACGTGTGGAGCGAGTTCGTCGTCCCGCGCGGCGCCGAGACCGTCTGGACCTACGCCGACGGCCTGACCGCCGGCCACCCGGCGATCACCCGGCACCGCCTCGGCGAGGGCACCGCCTGGTACGTCTCCACCCGCCTGGGCGCCGAGGGTCTCGACGCGCTGCTGGGCTGGGCGATCGAGGACGCGCAGGTCGCACCGCGTGTCGACCTGCCCCGCGATGTCGAGGTGGTGCGCCGCTCCGGCGAGTCGGGCAGCTACCTGTTCGCCCTCAACCACACCGCTTCCGATGCCAAGGTGCCGCTGGAGTCACCCGGCACCGAGCTGCTGACCGGTGAACGCGCCGCGGGCCGTATCGAGGTCCCCGCGGGAGCCGTCCGGGTCGTCCGACTCGACGGCTGAGCCGACTCCCCTCCGCCCGCGCGTGCCACGAGCCGCGGGCGGAGGGGCTCCTCACCGCGGTGGTTGCGCTACACGGCGGCGAGGGACACCCCCAACCCCACTTACGTCGAAGGGACGACGGACGACGATGTTCCATCCCAGACGCACCCTCCGAGCCCTGCTGCTGCCGCTCGCGGCCGGGCTCGCCCTGACCGCCCTGCCCGCGCAGACCGCCTCGGCGGCGAGCACGCTCACCAACGGCGGCTTCGAGTCGGACGGCACCGGCACCGCGACGCCGGCCGGCTGGTCCACGTACTCCGCGGCCGGGCAGAACTCCGCCTCCTTCACCGAGGCCGGCGGCCACGGCGGGAGCTACCGCCTGACCCACTGGGCGTCCTCCGCCTACAAGGTGGAGACGTACCAGTACCTGTCCGGGCTGACCAACGGCAACTACAAGCTCACCGCCTGGGTCCGCTCCGGCGGCGGCCAGAACTCGGCGTACATAGCGCTGAAGAACTGCGGAAGTGCGGAACAGCGCACCGACCTCCCGGTCTCGGCGAGCGGCTGGATCCGTATCGTCGTGCCGGTCAATGTCACCGGCAACCAGTGCACGATCAGCATCAACAGTGACGCGAACGCCGGCAACTGGATCAATGTCGACGACCTGACCTTCGCGTCCGGCACGGGCGGCACGTCGATCCACGGCGCCGACATCTCCTCCCTCGCCAAGAGCGAGGCCAAGGGCGGCGTCTACAGGACCGCGTCCGGCACGACCGGTGACGCCGTCACCATCCTGAAGAACGCCGGCATGAACTACGCGCGTCTGAAGGTCTGGGTCAACCCGGCCGACGGCTACAACAACAAGACGCGCGTCCTGGCCATGGCCAAGCGCATCAAGGCGTCCGGCATGAAGCTGCTGGTCGACTTCCACTACTCGGACATCTGGGCCGACCCGGGCGCCCAGAGCAAGCCGGCCGCCTGGGCGGGGCACTCGTACAGTCAACTCAGGACCGACGTGTACAACCACACGTACGACGTGTTGAACGCGTTGAAGGCTCAAGGCACCACCGCCGACATGGTCCAGGTGGGCAATGAGATCAATGGCGGCATGCTGTGGAACGAGGGCTCCACGAGCAACTGGTCGCAGCTCGCAGGACTTCTCAACTCGGGCTACGACGCCGTCAAGGCGGTCAACTCGTCCACCACGGTCGCCCTGCACCTCGCCAAGGGCGGTGACCTGTCCGGCACCCGCTGGTGGTTCGACAACGCGGTCGCGAACGGCGTGAAGTTCGACGCGATCGGCCTGTCCTTCTACGGCTACTGGCACGGCTCGCTCTACGACTTCCAGACCACCCTGGACGACGCGGCCGCCCGCTACGGCAAGCCGGTCTTCGTCGCCGAGACGGCCTACCCGTTCCGGCTGGACAGCGAGGACGCGCACGAGGAGATCATCAACACCACCGGCGAGCTGGTCTCCGGCTACCCGGCGAACACGGCCGGCCAGCGCCGCTGGATGAACGACGTGACCAGCATCGTGGAGGCCGTCCCGAACGGCCGCGGCCTCGGTGTCTTCTACTGGGAGGCGACCTGGACCGCCGTCTCCGGCAACGGCTGGGACCCGACCGACGCCGCCTCCGGCAACGGCTGGGAGAACCAGGCACTGTTCGGCTACGACGACAAGGCGCTCTCGTCGATGGCGTGGTTCAGCCACCGGTGAGTCCGCCGATTCCGCCGAGTCGGTCAAGCCGGTGACAAAGGGCCCGGTCGCGCGCTCGCGGCCGGGCCCCGGCGCGTTCCCTCCGAACCGCCTTGTGCGGTAGGCCCGTTCGGTACCGGACAAGGCTCGAAGAGTCGCGGACAGAGCGGCAGCGGCTGCGGGACAGTGGGAGGACGCGTGACGACGCGGCCCGATGAAGGGGGGACGAGATGCTGAGGACTCCCGCCGGCACAGCGCGCCTGGACATCCTGGAATGGCTGAAGGATCCGGTCGCGCACTTCCCGAAGCAGCGGCACGCCGACCCCGCCGAGGACGGCGTCACCGCGTCCGCCGTGGCCGCGAAACTCGGTGTGCCGCGCAAGGTCGCCGAGACCCACCTCGGCCTCCTGGTGAACATCGGCCTCCTGCGCACCAAGCGGATCCGGCGGCGCCTGTACTACCGCCGCGACGACATGCGGATCGCCGAGGTCGCCCGCATGTTTGAGAAGGGCTGGTAGGCAGGGGACGACGACGAAGGGCCGACGGCGAGAGGCAGGCACACCATGCAACGTCCGGGGACGCTCGTCCCGTACCACTACGTCGCGATCGGCGGCCTAGGCCCGGAGGACGTGGTCGCCGACGCGCGCGGCCGGGTGCTGACCGGCGTCGAGGACGGCCGGATCCTGCGCCTCGACGGCCTGGCGGACCCAGCCGAGACCCGGGTCGAAGTGCTCGCCGAGACCGGCGGACGACCCCTCGGTCTCGAACTCCTCCCGGACGACGCCCTGTTGGTGTGCGACGCCGAACGCGGACTGCTCCGCGTCGACCTCACCGACGGCACCGTACGCGTCCTCGCCGACTCGGTTGCGGGGGAGCCGCTGCGGTTCTGCAGCAATGCCGTGGCCCTGCCCGACGGCAGCGTCTGCTTCACCGTCAGCAGCCGCCGCCACCCCCTGGACCACTGGATCGGCGACCTCGTCGAACACACGGCGACGGGCCGCCTCCTGCACCTCGCCCCCGGCAGCGACACCCCCGAAGTCCTCCTGGACGGCCTCCAGTTCGCCAACGGCCTCGCCCCGAGCGCCGACGGCTCCTTCCTGGTCGTCGCCGAGACCAGCGAATGCCGCCTCACCCGCTACTGGCTCACCGGCCCCCGCACCGGACAGAGCGAGCCCTTCGCCGAGAACCTGCCGGGCATGCCGGACAACCTCTGGCGCGGCTCCCCGGACGGCCCGATCTGGGTGGCGCTGGCCGGCCCGCGCGTACCCCCGCTGAACCTCCTGCACCGCGCCGCACCCGCCGTACGCCGCGGCGCCGCACGCATCGCCGTGCGCGCCCCCTTCCGCCCCACGGGCACGATCGGCGTCCTCGCGGTCGACGACACCGGTCAGGTCGTGCACCACCTGGCCCGCCGGCACTCCCGCTTCCGCATGGTCACCAGCGTCTGCGAGACCGGCGGCCGGCTGGTCCTGGGCAGCATGTGGGAGCGGGGCGTCGCGGTGTGCGAGGCACCGGTACCCAAATGAGCCCGGCGTACGCTGTTGACCGGCCGCGATCACCACGCCAGGTGCGGTGAGGCGGCCCAGGCAGGAGACGTACGACCATGACAGCCCCGAACACCGAGAGCCTGCGCGCCCCCGTCCGTGCGCCGCGACAGCCCGCCTGGCGGACCCAGGCGCCCGTCGTCGCGGTCGTCGCGCTCGGCGGAGCGATCGGCGCCACGGCCAGGTACGCGGCCTCCCTGTGGTGGCCGTCCGGGCCCGGCGGCTTCCCCTGGGCGACGTTCTGGATCAATGTCGTGGGCTGCGCGGTGATCGGCGTGTTCATGGTGGTCATCACCGAGGTGTGGGCCGCCCACCGCCTCGTCCGCCCCTTCTTCGGCACCGGAGTGCTCGGCGGCTTCACGACCTTCTCCACGTACGCCGTCGACATCCAGAAGCAGCTCGACAGCGGGCATCCGCGGGTGGGCCTGGCCTACCTCGCCGCCACCCTCGTCGCGGCGCTCACGGCCGTCTGGCTCGCGGCGACGGCCACCCGCCGCGTTCTGAAAGTGAGGCAGCCATGACCAGGCTGACCGGCAGGGCCCTGCGCCTGACCGTCTTCGTCGGCGAGCACGACACCTGGCACCACAAACCCCTGTACGCGGAGATCGTGCACCGCGCCCACGCCGCCGGTCTCGCCGGAGCGAGCGTCTTCCGCGGCATCGAGGGGTTCGGCGCCTCCTCCCTGATCCACACCTCACGGCTGCTGTCCCTGAGCGAGGACCTGCCGGTCGCGATCGTGGTCGTCGACACCGAGGAACGCGTACGGGCCTTCCTGCCGCAGCTCGACGAACTCGTCACCGAAGGGCTCGTCACCCTCGACGACTGCGAGGTCATCCGGTACATCGGCCGCGGCGACACCCCGCCCGAACCGCCCGAAGCGGACAACACAGGTAAGAACACGGAAGGTAAGAAGGCGCCGTGAACTGGCTGCTGGTGATCGCAGGCGCCGTCGTCGGCGCACCCCTGCGCTATCTCACCGACCGGGCCGTGCAGTCCCGGCACGACTCGGTGTTCCCGTGGGGCACCTTCCTGGTCAACGTCAGCGGCTGTCTGATCCTCGGCCTGGTCACCGGCGCGGCGGCCCAGGGCGCCCTGAGCTCCCACCTTCAGCTGCTGCTCGGCACCGGCCTGTGCGGCGCCCTGACCACGTACTCGACCTTCTCGTACGAGACCCTCCGGCTGGCGGAGACCGGCGCCGGGCTCTACGCCGTCGCCAACATCGCGGGGAGCGTGACCGCGGGCCTCGGTGCGGCGTTCGTGGGGGTTTCGCTCGCCCAGGCGGTGTGGTCCTAGGCCGCCACGTGGCGTTGTCGGCGCGGGGATCACACCCGCACCTGGTAGGACAGTGCGCGCCACTGTCCCGCCGACCCCCCGGAACTGGATCCCATGAGCGCCATCAGCGTCGGTCAGGCCATCGTCCTCGGAGCCGTCGAGGGCGTGACCGAGTTCCTGCCCGTGTCCTCGACCGGCCATCTGAAGATCGCCGAGGGGCTCATGGGCATCCCCGTCGACGACGACGCGGTCGTCGGGTTCTCGGCCGTCATCCAGGTCGGCGCGATCACCGCCGTGCTCGTGTACTTCTTCAAGGACATCGTGCGGATCGTCTCCGCGTGGCTGCGCGGGCTGCGGGACAAGGAGGAGCGCTACCACCACGACTACAAGTTCGCCTGGTGGGTGATCTACGCGACGATCCCGATCATCGCGGTCGGCCTGGCCGCCAAGCCGCTCATCAAGGGGCCGCTCGCCTCGCTGTGGGTCGTCGCGGGTTCGCTGATCGTCGGCAGCGGGGTGATGTGGGCGGCGGACCAGATGGGACGGCACAAGCGCGGGGAGGACGACACCTCCTTCAAGGACGCGATGCTCGTCGGCAGCTCCCAGATCCTCGCCCTGCTGTTCCCGGGCTTCTCGCGCTCCGGCGCCACGATGTCCACGGCGCTGATGCTCGACCTCGACCGGGTCGCCGCCACCCGGCTGTCCTTCTTCCTCGGCATCCCGGCCCTCACCGGCGCCGGCATCTACGAGCTGAAGGACGCCCTCGGCACGACCGGCACCGGCGCGCTGCCGCTGGCCGTCGGCACCGCCGTCTCCTTCGTCGTCGCCTACGCCTCCATCGCCTGGCTGCTGAAGTTCGTCGCCAAGCACTCGTTCAACGCGTTCGTGATCTACCGGATCGTGGTCGGGGTGCTGCTGTTCGGGCTGTTGGGCGCGGGCGTGATCAACAGTTGACACGGATCCGGCGTGAAGCCGACTTTCAGGCCCCACACCCGGTGAATCTTTTCTTTCGGCTCCCTTGACACCACCCACGGCCCACCCGGAGTATCACTCCTGTGAACCTGTCAGACAGCCGGACAGCCGGACAGCCCCCGCGACGCATCAGCGCCATGGAAGCCGTCCTGGCACACCTCCGTAGCGCCATCGAGCGCGGCGAGTACGCCATCGGCGACAAGCTGCCCTCCGAGGCGGAGCTCTGCCGCACCCTGGAGATCAGCCGACCCGTCCTGCGCGAGGCCCTCAGGGCCCTGCAGACCATGGGTCTGACCGTCTCCAAGACCGGCAAGGGCACCTTCGTCGTCGCGAACGCCGTCGAGGACCCCACCTTCGGCGACTACGCGGCCAGCGATCTGCTGGAGGTGCGCCGGCACGTCGAGATCCCGGTCGCCGGGTACGCGGCCCTGCGCCGCACCCCGGAGAACCTCGACCACCTGGCCCATCTGCTCGACCGGATGGAACGGGAGACGGACACCACCGCGTGGGTCGCGATGGACACCCTCTTCCACCTGGCCGTGGCCGAGGCCGCCCAGAACCCGGTGTTCCGCCGGGTCATCGAGGAGATCCGCGACGCACTGGCGCGTCAGTCGGCCTTCCTCAACGAGCTGGGCGGCCGCCGCGAGCAGTCCAACCGCGAGCACCGGGCCATCGTCGAGGCGCTGATCGACGGTTCCGAACTCGACGCGACCGACGCCATGGCCCACCACCTGGACCGCGTCGAGACCACCCTCACCGACATCGTGCGCCCCGCGCGCACGGACAGCACCACGGAAGGCGGACCCGAGGCGTGAGCGAGCAGCACCTCAAAGAAGAGACGCGCCCCCAGTCCGGTCACGTAGACGCCGGAGACCTCGGCTACAGCAAGTCGCTGAAGTCCCGGCACGTCAACATGATCGCCATCGGCGGAGCCATCGGCACCGGCCTGTTCCTCGGTGCCGGAGGCCGTCTCGCCGACGCCGGCCCGTCCCTGTTCATCGCCTACGCGGTCTGCGGAATCTTCGCCTTCCTCGTCGTGCGCGCCCTCGGCGAACTCGTCCTGTACCGCCCGTCCTCCGGCGCCTTCGTGTCGTACGCCCGGGAGTTCATGGGCGAGAAGGGCGCGTACACCGCGGGCTGGATGTACTTCCTCAACTGGGCCACCACCGGCATCGCCGACATCACCGCGGTGGCCACGTACACCCACTACTGGGGCATGTTCTCCGACATCCCGCAGTGGGTGATCGCGCTGATAGCCCTGGCCGTCGTCCTCACCGTGAACCTGATCTCGGTGAAGATCTTCGGCGAACTGGAGTTCTGGTTCGCCATCGTCAAGGTCGGCGCGCTCGTCGTCTTCATGTGCATCGGCATCTTCCTGCTGGTCACCCAGCACCCCGTCGACGGCACGACCCCCGGCCCGTCCCTGATCACCGACCACGGCGGTGTCTTCCCCAACGGCCTGCTGCCCATGCTGCTGATCATCCAGGGCGTCGTCTTCGCCTACGCCTCCGTCGAGCTGGTCGGCGTCGCCGCCGGCGAGACCGAGAACCCCGAGAAGATCATGCCGAAGGCGATCAACTCGATCATGTGGCGCGTCGGCCTGTTCTACGTCGGCTCCGTCGTCCTTCTCTCGATGCTGCTGCCCTGGTCCTCGTACAAGGCAGGCGAGAGCCCCTTCGTCACCGTGCTCTCCAACATCGGCATCCCGGCGGCAGGCGGCGTCATGAACCTGGTCGTGATGACGGCGGCCATGTCCTCGCTCAACTCCGGCCTGTACTCCACCGGCCGCATCCTGCGCTCCATGGCGATGTCCGGCTCCGCCCCGAAGTTCACCTCGGTGATGAGCCGCAGCCAGGTCCCGTACGGCGGCATCCTGCTCACCAGCGGTATCTGTGTCCTCGGCGTCGGCCTCAACTTCGTCGTCCCCGCCGACGCGTTCGAGATCGTGCTGAACTTCGCGGCGATCGGCATCCTCGCCACCTGGGGCATGATCATGATCTGTCACCTGCTCTTCTGGCAGAAGACCCAGAAGGGTGAGCTCACCCGCCCCGGCTACCGACTGCCGGGCTCCCCCTGGACCGAACTCGTGACGCTGGCCTTCCTCGCCTCCGTCCTGGTCCTCATGTACGCCGACGGAGGCGCCGGCCGCACCACCGTGCTGTGCCTGCCGCTGATCGTCCTGGCGCTGGTCGCGGGCTGGTTCGGCATCCGCCGCCGTGTCGCGCGCACCGCAAGCAAGGCCGACGCGTGAGACCCGTGTCGGTCGACGACCCCTCATCGACCCACGACAACCAGGCAGTGATGTACAGCAGTTCCACAGCGGACGCACCCCTTGTCCGCGAACCTCTCCACGCCCCCGTCGCCCACCTCATACGCGGCGGAATGATCGAAGGCATCCACTACGGCTCCGTCGTCGTCCTCGGCACCGACGGCGAGGTCCAGTTCCAGCTCGGTGACATCGAGGCCGCCTTCTACCCGCGCTCCGCGCTCAAGCCCGTCCAGGCCGTCGCCATGGCACGGGCCGGGCTCCCGCTCGACGGCGAGCTGCTCTCGCTCACTGCTGCCAGCCACTCCGGCGAGGAACGTCACCTCGCCGGAACCCGGCGCATCCTCGAACTCGCCGGACTCACCGAGGACCGGCTGCGCAACGTCCCGGACATGCCGTTCGACCCGGTCGTCCGGGACACCTGGATCCGGGAGGGCCGCGCGCCCTCCCGGCTCGCCCAGAACTGCTCCGGCAAGCACGCCGCCATGTTGTACACCTGCGCCCTGAACGGCTGGTCCCTGGACGACTACCTCGATCCCGGGCACCCGCTCCAGCAGGCCATCGCGGAGATCGTCGAGGACCTGACCGGTCAGCGGATCGCGCAGGTGACCGTCGACGGGTGCGGGGCGCCGTTGTTCTCCGTCTCGCTGCACGGGCTCGCCCGGGCCGCCGCCCGGATCACGGCCGCGGTGCCGGGTACGCCGGAGGCGCGGGTCGCGGACGCGATGCGGTCTCATGCCGAGATGGCCTCCGGGTCCGGGCGGGACGTGGCCGCGTTGATGCGGGCCGTGCCGGGGCTGCTCGCCAAGGACGGGTTCGAGGGAGTGCAGGTCGCCGCGCTGCCGGACGGGCGGGCCGTCGCCGTGAAGATCGCCGACGGGGCCAATCGGGCGCGGGTGCCGGTGGCTGCCGCCGCGCTCGCCTGGGCCGGGGTTGATCCTGGGTTGCTCACCGAGTTCCAGGGTGAGGCGTTGCTCGGGGGCGGCCAGGAGGTCGGGCGTGTGCGGCCCGTTCGGTCGCTGGAGCCGGTTGTTGTTTCGGCGTGCGCCTAAGGATGTGCCGGAATTCTTGTACGGCGGCTGCGGGTTGTTTGTGGCTTGTCGCGCAGTTCCCCGCGCCCCTTTCAGGGGCGCTCACCTCACCATCGTAGAAAGAAGAACCGTTCCCTCATGAACGTCGTCACCCGTAGCGAGCACGATCTGCTGGGCGATCGGGACGTCCCCGGCGATGCCTACTGGGGTGTTCACACCCTGCGGGCCACGGAGAACTTCCCGATCACTGGGACGCCGATCTCCGCTTACCCGCACCTGATCGACGCCCTGGCCGCCGTGAAGGAGGCCGCCGCTCTCGCCAACGAGGAGCTCGGGCTGCTGGAGGCGAAGAAGGCCGGTGCGATCGTCGCCGCCTGCCGGGAGATCCGGTCCGGGAAGCTGCACGACCAGTTCGTGGTCGACGTCATCCAGGGCGGCGCGGGCACCTCGACCAACATGAACGCCAACGAGGTCGTCGCCAACCGGGCGCTGGAGCTGCTGGGCCACGCCAAGGGCCAGTACGAGTACCTGCACCCCAACGAGGACGTCAACCTCGGTCAGTCGACGAACGACGTCTACCCGACCGCCGTCAAGATCGCGACGGTGTTCGCGGTGCGCGGGCTGCTCAAGGGGATGTCCGTGCTTCAGGACTCCTTCGCCCGCAAGGCTGTCGAGTTCCGTGACGTGCTCAAGATGGGCCGTACACAGTTGCAGGACGCGGTGCCGATGACGCTGGGGCAGGAGTTCTCGGCGTACGCGGTCATGATGGACGAGGACCGGTCACGTCTTGCCGAGGCGGTCGAGTTGATCCATGAGATCAACCTGGGCGCCACGGCCATCGGGACCGGCCTCAACGCCCCCGCCGGATACGCCGAGTCGGCCCGCCGGCACCTCGCCGAGATCACCGGGCTCCAGCTGGTCACCGCGGCCAACTTGGTCGAGGCGACCCAGGACTGCGGGGCGTTCGTGCAGATGTCGGGCGTGCTCAAGCGGATCGCCGTGAAGCTGTCCAAGAGCTGCAACGACCTGCGCCTGCTGTCCTCGGGGCCGCGTGCGGGCCTCGGTGAGATCAACCTGCCGCCGGTGCAGGCCGGTTCGTCGATCATGCCGGGCAAGGTCAACCCGGTGATCCCCGAGGTCGTCAACCAGGTCGCCTTCGAGGTGATCGGCAACGACGTGGCCATCACCATGGCCGCCGAGGCCGGACAGCTCCAGCTCAACGCCTTCGAGCCGATCATCCTGCACTCCCTGTCGGAGTCGATCACCCACCTCCGCGCTGCCTGCCTCACCCTCGCGGAGCGGTGCGTGGACGGCATCACCGCCAACACCGAGGCGCTGCGCCGGACCGTGGAGAACTCCATCGGCCTGGTCACCGCCCTGAACCCGCACATCGGGTACACGGCGGCCACCGACATCGCCAAGGAGGCCCTCGTCACCGGCCGAGGCGTGGCCGAACTCGTCCTGGAGAAGGGCCTGTTGCCCGCCGAGACCCTGGCCGACCTGCTCCGTCCGGAAGTCCTCGCGGGCAGCCGCCAGGCCCTGGCCTGACCAGCAGGAACCCCTACCTCGGGATGCGCGCCGGGACCGGCCGGAAGGCACAATGGTGATCATGGCAGCGTCGACGTCGTCACTGACCTTCCAGCCGGTCCTGGAGCGCATCGCGGAGGAGATCGGGCGGACCCCCGGCCGCGGCCGCCCCGCCGACTACATCCCGGCGCTCGCGGCCTGCGACCCGCGTAGCTTCGGCATGGCCGTCGCGGAACTCGACGGCACGGTGTACGGCGTGGGGGACTGGCGCGAGCCGTTCTCCACGCAGTCCATCACCAAGGTGTTCACCCTCGCGCTCGACCTGGCCCGCGAGGGCGACGAACTCTGGGAGCACGTGGGCCGCGAGCCCTCCGGCAACCCCTTCAACTCCCTGATCCAGCTGGAGTACGAGAACGGCATCCCCCGCAACCCGTTCATCAACGCGGGCGCCCTCGTCGTCACCGACCGCCTCCAGACCCGTACCGGAGACGCTGCAGGTGGGCTGCGGGACTTCCTCCGCGCCGAGAGCGGCAACCCGACCCTGGACTTCGACCAGGACGTCGCCGCCTCCGAGTCCACACACGGCGACCGCAACGCCGCCCTCGCCCATTTCATGGCGTCCTACGGCAACATCGACAACCCGGTGCCGGACCTGCTCGACCAGTACTTCCGGCAGTGCTCGATCAAGGCGTCCTGCGCCGACCTCGCCCTCGCCACCACCTTCCTCGCCCGCCACGGCGTCCGCGCCGACGGCACCCGCCTCCTCACCCGCAGCCAGGCCAAACAGGTCAACGCGGTCATGCTGACCTGCGGAACGTACGACGCGGCGGGCGACTTCGCCTACCGGGTGGGCCTGCCCGGCAAGAGCGGCGTCGGAGGCGGCATCATCGCGGTCGTACCGGGCCGCTGCACGCTGTGCGTCTGGAGCCCCGGGCTGGATGAACGCGGCAACTCGGTGGCGGGAGTGGCAGCCCTGGACAGATTCACCACGCTGACGGGCTTGTCGGTGTTCTAGAGAGGACTCTTTCACGCGGGCTGCGGCCACGCCCTTCAGGGCGGGGAACTGCGCGACAAGCCCCCACCGGCCCGCACCCTGCGAACCGCCGCACCAGGCAGACGCTCCCCACCAACCACAACCCCCGGCAGACGATCACGCGCCGGACACACCACGTCCTCCCCCCGGAGAGAACCGCGTCAACTCGCGGTCACCCCACGTTGACACCCTGCCCGAGTGTTGGCCATGGCTTTCCCCCTCGATCTCCGCCGCTGCCAGATCCTAGGTCTGGCCGGCACCGCCTTCCTCGCCCTGGGCGGTGAGACGGCCGGCGCCCTGCCCGTCCGGGAACTCCTGGCCCCGAGCTCGGTGCACGCCGCCCTGGGCCTGGTCGGCGTGTACTTCGGCGTCGTCCTGCTGATAGTGGCGTGGCTGCTCCTCGGCAGCCTGGTGCGCGGCGCCGACCCACCCACCCCGCGCGCCCTGCTGCTGGTGCTCGCCGTGTGGGCCACCCCGCTGCTGATCGCGCCGCCGCTGTTCAGCCGGGACGTCTACAGCTATCTGGCGCAAGGCGCCATGGTCGACGCGCACATCGACGTGTACGCGTACGGTCCGGCCCACCTCGGCGGCCCGCTCGCGGACGAGGTCGCCCCGCTGTGGCGGCACACGGGTGCCCCGTACGGCCCGGTGTTCCTCGGCGTCGCCTCCGCCCTGTCCGGACTGACCCGCGGTGAACTCCCCGCCGGGCTCCTCGGCATGCGTCTCATAGCCCTCCTCGGGGTGGCGCTGATGGCGGCGGCGCTGCCGCGTCTCGCCCGGCACAGCGGCGCCGACCCGGCCGCCGCGCTGTGGCTGGGCGCCCTGAACCCGCTCGTGCTGCTGCACCTGGTCGCCGGCGCCCACAACGACGCCATCATGCTCGGCCTGCTCGGCGCCGGTCTGGTCGCCGCGCTCGGCCGATGGCCGGTCCTGGGCGCCGTACTCGTCACGCTCGCCGCCCTGGTCAAGGCGCCCGCCGCGTTGGGCCTCGCCGCGGTCGTCCTGCTCCAGATGCGCTCCGGCCACCACCCGGCGAAGGCCGTCCTGAGCACGGCCGCCGCGTCCGCCGCCACCACGGTCGCCGCCACGGCCGTCGCGGGCACCGGATACGGCTGGATAGGCGCCCTCGACACCCCGGTCTCCCCGCAGAACTGGGCGCTCACCAGCCTCCTCGGCCGAGCCACCGCCTCCCTGCTGACCGAGGTCGGCAGCGATCTGGCGCCGCTGGCCGTCCCGGCCTGGCACGTCTTCGGCCTCGTACTCACGGCGGTCCTGGTGCTCCTGATTTGGTGGCGCTGGCGTCCGCGCCCCGTGTACGCGCTCGGTCTGAGCCTGGCGGCCGTGGCCGCGTTCGGACCCGCCATCCGCCCCTGGTACGCCCTGTGGGGCCTGTTCCTCATCGCCGCCGCCGCGCCCAGTACGTCGGTACGGCACCGGGTGGCGGCCGTGACGGGTGTGCTCGCGCTGGCCGTGCTGCCCAGCGGCGGCGCGGCGGACGCCGGGCAACTGGTGCTGGCCGTCTCCGGGGGCGTACTCGCCGTGGTCGTCCTGTGGCAGGCGCATCTCGCGGCGCAGGCCCCGGCGTTGGAGCGCACCGCATGAGACTTCCCCGCACCGACCGCGGCCGGCTCGCCCTGGTCCTGGTCCTCGCCGCCGCCGTGACCGTCTTCACCGCGACCGTGCCGCTGCTGCGCGACTGGTTCGACCTGCGCGTCTACTACGGCACCGTCGACAGCTGGATCCACCACGGCGGCCGTATCTACGACTACCGCGTGCCCGGCACCACGTACGGCTTCACCTACCCGCCGTTCGCCGCCGTCGTCATGCTGCCCATGGCGCTGGTCGGTCTGCACGTCGCCATCGCGGTGGCGCTGCTGCTCAACCTGGCGGCCCTGGCCTTCGCCCTGCGGGTGCTCGCGGGGCAGGACCTGCGGCGGTACGGCTGGTACGGCTGTGCGTTGGCGGTGTGCGGGCTTGCCCTGTTCGAACCGCTGCGGGACACCTTCAGCTTCGGCCAGGTGAACATCCTGCTGCTGGCCCTCGTGCTGCTCGACTGCCGGCTGCTGGCGACCGGCCGGGAGCGCTGGGCGGGCGTGGGCATCGGGCTGGCGGCGGCGATCAAGCTGACGCCGGCCGCGTTCATCGGTCTGCTGCTGGTGGCCGGACGTCGGCGGGCGGCGGCCGTGGCCACCGCCGTCGCCGCCGTCGCCACGGCCCTGGCGGCCTTGGTGGCACCGGACGCGTCCCGCTTCTACTGGACGCACGCGATGTGGGACACCACCCGCGTGGGCCGTCTCGACTATGTCTCCAACCAGTCGTTGCAGGGCGTCCTGGCCCGCCTTGACGTGTCGAGCCGCGCGGTCTGGGCCGTGGTGGTCCTGCTGGTGCTGGGCGTCTGGGTGGCGCGCACGCGCCGGGCGGTCGGGGCGGGGGACTGGACCGCGGCGTTCGCCCTGACCGGGCTGACCGCCTGCCTGGTCAGTCCGATCACCTGGGTCCACCACCTGGTCTGGCTGTTGCCGTCCTTCGCCGTCCTCGTCCGCGCGGGGTACCGGTGGACCGCCGGTGCGCTGTACGCCGTGCTGTGCACCAGCGTGGTGTGGCTGTGGTTCGACGACGCGTCCGGCGTCGACGGCTTCCTCGGCGGCAACACCTACGCCTGGATCACGCTCGGCCTGCTGCTGTGGCTGCCGGTCGCTCACCCCGGCGCCGACGGCTCGACCCTGCCCCGCGTCACCAGCGACACGGCACCCGCCCCCACTCCGGCGGCGCCCACGATCGCGAAGGCCTCCGGCCAGCCGGCCCTGCCCTCGGGCTCCACCGCGGCGACCACCGGCTGCGTCACCGGCCCGGGTCTCGGCTTGGCCCGCAAAGCGTCCAGCGACCCCACCGGCTCGACCCGCCCCGCCGCCCCGAACCCCCAGTCGAGCAGCTCGCCGGCCTCCTCGTAGACGGCGAAGCCGCCCGCCCTGGGGTTCATCACCGTGACGACGAGCGTGCGCTCACCCCGGCGGGCGGCGGCGACGAGCGTGTTGCCCGCATGGCTGGTGTAGCCGTTCTTGATGCCGATCAGGCCCGGATACCGGTCCACGCCGTCCGCGCCGGTCAGCAGCCGGTTGGTGTTCCGGATCTCGTACGACCAGCCGCCCCGGCCCGGAAACCTGGCCGCCGCCATGCCGCAGTACCGCGCGAACTCCGCGTTGCGCAGCCCCGCCCGGCCGAACACCGCCAGGTCGTACGCGGACGACACCTGACCAGGCGTGTCATAGCCGTCCGGCGACACCACGCGCGTGTCGAGCGCGCCCAGCGCACGGGCCTTGGTCTGCATACGGGCGGCCGTCTCGCGCCAGCCGCCGTTCAGCGCGGCCAGCACACGCACGGCGTCGTTCCCGGAGCTCAGGAACACACCGCGCCACAGATCGGCGACCCGGTAGGTGTGTCCCTCGGCGACCCCGACCAGACTGCTGCCGGGCCCGATGCCGGCGAGCTCCTCCTCGCGCACCGTGTGCCGGATGCCACCGGGCAGGGTCGGCAGCACGGTGAGGGCGAACAGTGTCTTCAGCGTGCTGGCGGGCGGCAGTCTGCGGTGCGCGTTGTACGCGGCGAGCACCTCGCCGGAGTCGGCGTCGGCCACCAGCCACGACAGCGCGGAGAGACGTGGCACCCGGGGCGCCTCGGTACCGGGCCGCACGTGGGGGCCGGAGCGGTACAGCAGCGCGGGCTGCGGTGTCGTGGCCCGGTGCCCGCCGGGCGGATCGGCGTCGTGCCGGGTGCGAGCGACCGCGGTGGCCGGCGCGAGCGCCAGCAGGCCGGCCGCGCACAGCGCGCAGGCGGAGAGGAGAGCCCGGGTGGTAAATCCGATCTTCATACCGCCAACGTAGGAAGGGTCTCGTCGTACAGCGCGCTGCCCGGGCCGGTCGGGGTGCGCCTGCACCCGGACGGGCGATCCTTCCGGGGAGTGTCATTCGCCGGGCAGCGTGGGCTGGATCCGCCGGAGGAACGTGGCGTTGTCCGGCGTCTCGCGCATCCGCTCCAGCAGGGTCTCCAGGTTGGACTGGCCGTCGCGGGTCTGCAGCGCCCGGCGCAGGCCGCGTACCGCCGTCAACTCGCCCTGAGGCTGGAGGAGTTCCTCACGACGAGTGCCTGAGGGGTTGATGTCGACGGCGGGGAAGACGCGGCGCTGGGCGAGCTCCCGGCTCAGCCGCAGCTCCATGTTGCCGGTGCTCTTGAGCTCCTCGAAGTAGAAGTCGTCGGCCCGGGAACCGGTCTCCACCAGGGCCGTCGCGAGGATGGTCAGGGAACCGCCCTCCTCGGCGAGGCGCGCGGCGCCGAAGAACCGCTTCGGCCCGTGCAGCGCGGCCGCGTCGACGCCGCCGCTCAGGGTGCGGCCGCTGGACGCGGCGGCGTTGTTGTGGGCGCGGCACAGCCGGGTCAGGGAGTCGAGCAGGATGACGACGTCCTCGCCCGCCTCGACGAGCCGCTTGGCCCGTTCGATGACGAGCTCGGCGAGTGCGATGTGCTGCTTGGGTGCCCGGTCGAAGGTCGAGGCGTACACCTCGCCGCGCACCGAGCGCCGCATGTCGGTGACTTCCTCGGGGCGCTCGTCGAGGAGCACCACCATCAGCCGGCACTCCGGGTGGTTGCCGGTGACGGCCGCCGCGAGCTGCTGGAGCAGCACGGTCTTGCCGGTCTTGGGCGGGGCCACGATGAGCCCTCGCTGGCCCTTGCCGACGGGCGCGATCAGATCGGCGACCCGTCCGGTCAGGCCGGACCCCGGGTGTTCGAGACGGATCCGCTCACGCGGGTGAAGCGGCGTCAGTTCGCCGAAGGCACGGCGGCTTTCGCCGGGAGTGCGGCCGTTGACGCGGGCGACTTCGGTGAGGGCGCGCCGGTCGCCGTGCACGCCGTCGACGAGGTCGCCCTTGCGCAGGCCGTGGCGGCGGATCAGAGCGGGGGAGACGTGCGGGTCGGCGGGGGAGGGCAGCAGGTTCTCGGCGCGCAGGTGGCCCTTCCCGCTCGCGTCGATGTCGAGGACACCGGTGACGGCGCGGGCCGGGGGCTGCTGCCGGACCGGGGGGTGTTCGAGTGTGGTGGTCATGAGGTTCGGTCCTTTCACGGACGGAAGGCATGGGACATGCGCAGGGAAGGGAGGGGCCGCGGACTTCGGGAAGGCGGTCAGATCGCCTTCGGGCGGCGGGAGAACAGCACCTCGGATACGGCGGAACCACCGGTCACGAGGTGGTGAGGTGATGCCGGTACGACGACCGGCGAACTGAGGTGAGACAGCACCGGCGCCCACGACGGGGCGTACACATGTGCTGTCTGGACGGTACCACGGTGGTTCAGCGTGTGGCGAGCAGTCCGTACAGCAGGGGGATGCGCGGCTCGGGGAGCCGCCACCAACCGGAGGGCGTCCGCACCATCTGCGGCCAGCGCGGCCAGGGCAGCTCGTCGCTCTCCGTGAGGCGCCGGATGGTCAGTCCCGCCTGCACCAACGCGTTGACGACCTCGCCTATTCCGTGCATCCACTCATAGCTGTCCGTGGCGCCCTCGACGGCGGGGCCGTCGGTGTAGGTGTGCGTCGCGTCCCGGTGCACGGCGCCGTCGCCGCCCAGATAGTCGTGGCGCAGCAGCAGCTCGGGCCCCTCGCCCGGACCGGGCTTCGGGCCGAGGGAGTTGAGCAGCGGATGGAACTCGACGAGGTACAACCGTCCCCCGGGACGCAGGAGTCGGGCCACGACACCGGCCCAGCGGTCGAGGTCCGGCAGATAGCACAGCGCGCCCTTGCCCGTGTACACCACGTCGAACCGCCGTCGGCCCAGGGCTTCCACGGCGTCGTACACATTGGCCTGTACGTAGCTGACGTCGAGCCCCGCCTTGTCGGCGATCCCGTTGGCGGCGGCCACCGACGCCCCGGAGAAGTCCAGGCCGACCGCCCGCGCCCCGCGCTGTGCGAAGGCGATCGTCTCGGTGCCGAGGTGGCACTGGAGATGGAGCACATCGCGACCGGCCAGCTCACCGAGGTCGTCCCACTCGAAGGAGGCGAACCAGCGCGCGGGATCGAGATCCTGGTCGAGGCCGTAGAACCGGCTCCCCAGATGGACGGGCGTGCGGGCGTCCCAGTTCGCCTGGTTGGCCGACATCATCCGCGCGTGCTCGTCGGTGCTCATGAGGACATCCAACCGCGAACCCGGCACCCGCGGCGGCAGGAATTCAGGACACGGGCACCCGGGTGCCGAGGCCGTCACACCGAACGCGCCTGTGCCTCCTTGGCGATCTGCTCGAACTGCGCGCCCATCGCCTCGGCCAAGGCCTGCGCGCCGGACAGCGGACGGACCATGACCATGAAGTCGTCGATCAGCCCGTCCTCGTTCACCCGGAGGAAGTCGCAGCCGGTGATCTGCCGGTCGCCCACGCGCGCGGTGAAGACCAGCGCGTGGTCGCGGCCACCCGGGTCGTTGATCTCCCGCACATAGCGGAAGTCCTCGAAGACCCGGACCACCGCGCGCAGGATGGCCGCGGTGATCGCCTTGCCGGGGTACGGCTTGAAAACGGCCGGGCTGGTGAAGACGACGTCCTCGGCCAGCAGGGCCTCCACGGCGTCGAAGTCCCCTGCCTCGACCGCCTCGCGGAACGCGCGCATCGGATCACCTCATGGTCAATTAGTTGAGTAGGTGTCGATGAGAATAATCACCTGCTGTTACGGTGTCCACATGTCCCTCAAGTACGCCGTGCTCGCCGCACTCCTGGAGGGCGAGGCCTCGGGCTACGAGCTCTCCAAGGTCTTCGACGTGTCGTTCGCCAACTTCTGGCCCGCGACCCCGCAGCAGCTCTACCGCGAGCTGGAGCGCCTCGCGCAGGACGGCCTCGTCGAGGCCCGGTTCGTGCAGCAGGAACGCCGGCCGAACAAGCGGATGTTCACCCTCACCGAGGCCGGCCGGGAGGACCTGCGCGCCTTCGCCGCGGAACCGCCCCGGCGGCCCACCGCCGTCCGTGACGAACTCCTGATCAAGCTCCAGGCCATGGACGACCCCGAGACCACCCGGGCCCTGATCGAGGAGCGTGTGACCTGGGCGCGCGGCAAACTCGACCGCTACGCCCGCGTCCGCGACCGCCTCCTCGACGGACGCACCGAGGACGAGTTCCTGCGCGAGGCCGACCGCGTCGGACCGTATCTGACGCTGTTGCGCGGCATTTCCTTCGAGGAGGAGAACCTGCGCTGGTGCGAGCGGGTACTCGCCGTCCTGAAGCAACGCGTCGCCGCGGGGTGACCCGGATGTTCAGCCCCGAAGGTCCCTCCCTGCGCGAACTCGCCGTCCAGGCCCTGTCGTCCGTCGAGCGCGGATACGACCTGCTCGCCCCGAAGTTCGACCACACCCCGTTCCGTACGCCGGAGTCGGTACTCACCGCCGTCGCGTCCGCGCTCGGCCGGATCGGCCCGTACGACGACGGCCTCGACCTGTGCTGCGGGACGGGCGCGGGTGTGGAGGTGCTGGCCGAGGTGTGCCGGCGCAGTGTCACCGGGGTCGACTTCAGTGCCGGCATGCTCGATGTCGCCAGGAGTCAGGTGGAGGTCAAGGGCGCGTACGTCGGCTGGGTGCGTGCGGACGCCCGTGCCCTGCCGTTCACCTCCGCCTTCGACCTCGTGGTGAGCTTCGGGGCGTTCGGCCACTTCCTTCCCCGTGAGCTGCCGGGCCTGTTCGCCCAGGTCCACTCCGTGCTGCGGCCCGGCGGAACCTTCGCCTTCCCGGTCGTGGCCCCGCCCCGCCCCACGTCCCCCGCGTACTGGATGCTGCTGGGTTTCGACTCGGTGATGCGGGTGCGCAACGCCGTGTGGCGGCCGCCCTTCGTCATGTACTACCGGGCCTTCCGGCTCGGCGAGGTGCGTGCCGGGCTGGAACGGGCGGGCTTCCGGGTGGAGCTCGGTGCGCTGTCGGAGTTCGGCCGGCGTGCGGACGGGAGCCCGCGGGTGCGGATGGTGGTGGCGCGCCGCCCTGACTAGGCGGGTTGGAATTTCGGACTCCCAGCGGCCAGTGGGTTTGTTTTTCAAACTCGCGAGGTTATGGTGAGCCCGTGACAGCGACTACGACCGACACCGAGATCCGCGTCGACCCCAGATGGTGGTCCTGGGAGGGGGCGCACGGCGGGCATGTCGCCGCCCTCGCCCTGACCGCCGTACGCGACCGTTTCGCCGGCGGCGCCCATCCGGTCCGCACACTGACCACGCACTATCTGGCACCGGTCGACGACAGCCCGCTCCACTTCTCCGGCGCGGCGCCCGCGGTCGGCCGGCGCACGGCGAGCTGTGTCTTCACCGGCCACCAGAACGGCGTACCGGTCATCCATGGCTCGGCGCTGTTCGGCGCAGGGCGCCCGGGGCCGTCGTACGACGAGAGTCCGCTCCCGGGTGTGCCGGGACCCAGGGACTGCCGTCGCCTGGACCTCCCCGCCGGACTGTCGCCCTTCGCCCGGCAGTTGGAGATCCGTCCCGCCACCGACGACCTCCCGCTCGCGGGCGGCGACAAGGCCGAACTGACGGCCTGGGTCCGCTTCCTGGACGGCCGCGCCCTCGACGCCCCGGCGGCCGTCACCCTCACCGACGTCCTGCCGCCCGCCCTGTACGCCCGCTGGCGCACCCCGCGCCCGGTGCCCACCGCGGAACTCACCGTCCATCTCACCGACGCCTTCGACGACGGCACCCACGAGGGCTGGGCCCTCGTCCGGATCCGGACCGAGCGGGCGGGCGGCGGCTGGGCGGTCGACGACAGCGCGGTCTGGGCGGCGGACGGCCGGTTGCTGGCGCTGGCCCGGCAGGCGAGGGTCGTGCGCGCTCAGCCCGCCGCAGGCAGTGTGAACTCGTAGACCAGGGCGTCCTGTTGGGCGTCCATGACGAGGTCCGTGATCTCCAGGGGGCGGGCGTACTGATCGTGCACGCGCCGGGTGACCCGCACCGAAGGCGCGCCCGGCAGCCGGGTGATGGCGTCGCGATGGTGCAGCGTGAGGCCCGCCCGGCGCATCCAGTCGTAGGCGCGGCGCAGCTCGGCCGCCCCGGCGCCGTCGGCTCGGTCGCGGCAGCGGGCCAGCTCCGTCACCTCGGCGAGCGCCACGGCGGAGAAGGACGTCACGGCCGTACGCCGGCCGTGGCCGTCGGCGCCCGCGGACTCGTAGCGGTGTACCAGGGTCGGCCGGTGCGGGGCCAGCCCCAGGGCCTCGGCGTGCTCCGGCGGGGGAGTCTCCCAGGTGACCGTCGCCCGGTCCACCGCGCCCGGCGCCGTGGACCGGGCGCCGACCGGGAAGGTGAGTGTCGAGGGGGTCTCGACCGGCGGACCGGACAGGACGGCATGGCTGCCCCGCCGGTCGGTGGTGACCAGGCCGCTGTGGCGCAGCACCTCCAGCGCCTGCCGTACGGTCTCCCGGCTGACCCCGAAGTGCAGCGCCAACTGCCGTTCCGCCGGAAGCCGTTCACCGGGCGGGACGGTTCCGTCGCGCAGCTCGCCGAGCAGTTGGGTGGCGATCCTCCAGTACAGCGGCTGCGCTCCGGTGAGCGGGCGGTCGTGCGGGGTGGTGCGGACCATGCCGCGCCTCCTGTTGGTGACGTGTCGTAGTCGTGCGGGTTCGTTGCGCCACCAGATCCAAGCATTGGTCTAAACCAGAAGGGAAGGGCGGTCTGTCACTTCGGCCGAAACGACCCGCGTGAACCAGCGCTCACACAGCGCCGTACACGGCGTCGATCAGCGCCATCTTCCTCGGGTCGTCGGCTATATGAGGCCCCATCCGGTTCATCACGTAGCCCAGCGACACCCCGGCCTCCGGATCGGCCAGACCGCACGAGCCACCGAAGCCGTCGTGTCCGAAAGCCCGCGGGTTGGGTCCGTACGAACCGTTGGCCCCGCTCAGCCACAGGCCGAGCCCGGCCTCCGTCTCCTTCTCGAATCCGGCCCCGAGCACCAGGTCGCGACAGCTGCCCTGTCCCTCACGCACCCGCTCGGCCGCCTCGGGCGACAGGACGCGGTGGCCGTCGTACGAGCCGAGGCCCGCGAAGATCCCGTACAGCGCGGCGACGGCCCGCGCGGTGCCGTGTCCGTTCGCCGCGGGGATCTCGGCGGCCCGCCACTCGGGCGAGTTGGCCTGCGCCGCCCCCACCGCCGGGTTGGCCAGCGCGGCGACGGCGGCCGGCGCCAACTGACTGAAGATCGCCTTCTGTTCACTGCTCGACGCGACCGGCGGCTGCACCAGCTCGGCTGCCCGCCCCGACTCCTTCTGCGGCAGGCCGATCGCGAAGTCGATCCCGAGCGGCCCGGTCACCTCCCGCTCCAGGAAGGCCCCGGGCAGCAGCCCCGACACCCGCCGCACCACCTCCCCGACCAGGAACCCGTACGTGAGCGCGTGATACCCCGACCCCGTGCCCGGCGTCCACCACGGCTCCATCGCCGCGAGCCGCTGCGTCGTCAACTCCCAGTCGCACAGCTGCTGAAGCGAGTGCGGCTCCCGCAGACCGGACAGACCGGCGCGGTGCGACAGCAGATGCCGTACGAGGATCTGCTCCTTGCCCGCCGCGGCGAACTCCGGCCAGTACGCGGCCACCGGGGCGTCCAGGTCGAGCAGCCCCCGGTCGGCGAGGACGTGCGCGCACAGGGCCGTCGGACCCTTGGTCGTCGACCACACGTTGACCAGCGTGTCCCGCTGCCACGGGCGGCCGCGCGCCGCGTCCGCCCACCCGCCCCACAGGTCCACCACGGTCTCCCCGCCGACCGTGACCGCGACGGCCGCGCCCAGCTCCCCGCGCTCCCGGAAGTTCGCCTCGAACGCCGCCCGCACCGCCGCGAACCGCGGATCGCAGTGCCCGTGCACCTCTGCCTCGTGCTCCGTCATGAGCCCACCCCTCGTCCTCAGCCGGAAGCCCGGGCGGCGACGGCGCGGCCCGGGCTCCCTGAACGTACCGACTGGTCGGACTGGGTGGAAGGTGCCGAACGCGCCGACCTCACCGAGGCCGGCGCGTCCACCGGATCCCCGCGCCCGTCAGACGTGCGCGCGCAGCCAGTCCAGCTTGGCCGCCTCATGGAAGGGGCCGCCGCCCTCGTGGTCGTTGAAGTCGTACACCTCGATGTCCTTGGTGTCGTGCGCCCAGGCGTTGAAGGCCGCGAACACGGTGGACGGCGGGCAGGTCTGGTCCTCCAGGGCCGCCGAGAACAAGGCGGGCGCCCGGCCGCGCGCGGCGAAGTGGACGCCGTCGAAGTAGGACAGGGTGCGCAGGACGTCCTCGGAGCGGCCCCGGTGCGTCTTCAGGTAGAGGCCGATCTCGCGGTACGGGTGGCGGTCCGTGATCGTCGTCGCGCGCGGGTAGTCGCACAGGAACGGCACGTCCGGCGCGACGGCCGTCAGATCCGGCACCAGGCCGCCCACGGCGATCGTGATGCCGCCGCCCTGGCTCGCGCCGATCGCCACCGTGCGCGAGGCGTCGGTCAGCGGATGCGAACGGGCGGCCTCCACGGCACGCACCGCGTCCGTGAACACCCGGCGGTAGTAGTAGTTCTCGGGCGCGTCGATGCCCCGCGTCATGAAACCGGGAAACGCGGGCGCGGCCCCCACCGGGTCCGGCGTCCCGCCGCCCGCGCCCCAGGCGCTGCCCTGGCCGCGCGTGTCCATCATGAAGTGCGCCCGGCCCGAGGAGGCCCACAGCAGGTTCTCGTGCGGCAGCCCACGCCCGCCGCCGTACCCGATGAACTCCACGACCAGCGGCAACGGCTCGGTGGCCGCCGCGGGCAGCCGCAGCCAGCCCTTCACGGGGTGACCGCCGAACCCGGCGAACGTCACGTCGTACACCCGCACCGTGGACAGCCCGGTGTCGACCGGCTCGAAGCGGGCGTCCAGATCGTGTCCGCGTGCCTCCTCCAGGGTCTTGGACCAGAACGAGTCGAAGTCCTCGGGCTCGACGGACCGGCTGCGGTACTCGCGCAGTTCGTCGAGCGGAAGGTCGAACAGGGCCATGAAGGACCGCCTTTTCGAAGGGTTACTGCGGATGATCACACCGTACGGGTGAGATCGGAGGTCTCGCCAGGTCTCTCCCGGTCAAGCACCTACCATGACGTCATGACGTCTGCCGTCGAAGCTCCGGTCCAGGCAGTGGAATTGCTGATCAGGGACGCCGAACTACTGGTGGTGGACGGCGGGCGGGAGATCCCGGGCGGCTGGCTGGCCGTCACCGGTGATCGGGTCACCGCCGTCGGCAGGGCCGGGAGCGAGCCCGAGGCCCGCACGACCGTCTCGGCGGCCGGACGACTCGTCACCCCTGGCCTGATCAACACGCATCACCACATCTACCAGAACCTCACCCGCTCCTACGCGCCCGCCGTGAACGGCTCCCTCTTCGACTGGCTGACCACCCTCTACCCGCTCTGGGCGGGCCTCGACGAGGAGGCCGCGTACGTGTCGGCGTACGTCGGCATGGCCGAACTGCTGATGGGCGGCTGCACCACGTCGTCCGACCACCTCTACGTCCATCCCCGGCCGCGTCTCGTCGACGCCGAGATCCGCGCCGCCCGCGACATCGGCTTCCGCTTCCACGCCACCCGCGGCTCGATGACCCGCTCCGTCGACGACGGCGGACTGCCGCCGAGGAGCGTCACCCAGACCGAGGACGACGTACTGGCCGACAGCGAGCGTCTCATCAGGACCTACCACGACCCCGAACCCGGGGCACTGGTCCGCGTCGCGCTCGCGCCCTGCTCGCCGTTCTCGGTGACCAGGTCGCTGATGACGGCGACCGCCGCACTCGCCGAGCGCCACGACGTACGGCTGCACACCCACCTCGCCGAGGACCACGACGAGGACACGTACTGCCTGGAGACCTACGGCTGCCGCCCCGTCGAGTACTTCGAGGAGACCGGGTGGATGAGCGACCGCAGCTGGGTCGCGCACTGCATCTACCCGAACGACGCCGAGCTGAGCCGTCTTGCCGCGGCGGCCGTCGGCGTCGCGCACTGCCCCAGCTCCAACATGCTCATCGGCGGCGGCACCGCGCGCGTGCGGGAGATGCGCGAACTGGGCCTGCCCGTCGGCATCGGCTGCGACGGCTCGGCCTCCACCGACCACGCCTCCCTCTGGTTGGAGACCCGGGCGGCGCTGCTGCTGGGCCGCTACCGCGGCGGACCAGGCGCGATGACCGCCCGCGATGCCCTCGACATCGCCACCCGTGGCTCGGCGCGCTGCCTGGGCCGGGCCGACGAACTGGGCCATCTGCGGCCCGGCGCCTGCGCCGACCTGGTCGTCTGGGACCTGCACGAGGTCGCCCTGGCCGGCGCCGTCAGCGACCCCGTGGAGGCCTGGCTGCGCTGCGGCCCCGCCCGGGCCTGGACCACGGTGGTCGGCGGCCGCATCCTGGTCGACCACGGCGAGCCCCGCCTGCCGGGACTGGCGGACGCCCTACGGACACACGACGGCATCGCACGCCGGATGCAGGGGGCCGGGTAGGGCCGGGCCGCCCGTGTGCCCGGGTGATGCCGCCAGGTCATGCCCGACGGCGCGTCCACTCCGGTTCCGTCGCGGCCCACTCCCGTTCCGTCGGTCAGGCTGCGACGCATCGCGCTACGGCGGACGCCCTGCGGGTGCACGAAGGCATCGCACGCCGCATGCAGGAGGCGGCGTAGGGCTCGTGTGCCCGGGCGATGCCGCCAGGTCATGCCCGACGGCGCGTCCACTCCGGTTCCGTCGCGGCCCACTCCCGTTCCCATTCGGCCAGGCGGTGACGCATAGCGGTGTGGCGTACGGCCAGGTGGCCCAGGAGGATCACGGCGACCGTGGCGCCCGTGGCGCAGACGCCGATGGTGACGGCGTGCTGCGAGATCGCCATGGCGTCCGGCGGCGGGGCCACGCTGCGGCCCCGGGAGTCCAGCCACACGTCGACCGCCTCGCCGCTCCGGGTGCCCGCCGGGACGCGCGCCGTGGCCGTCCGCGCGGTGCCGTCCGGCTCCGCCCAGCGGACCGTCGTCCTCGCGGACGGCTGCCGTCCGCCGTGTGCCATGGGCAGCGTGTCGGACAGTCTGCCGACGACCTCGGCCCGGACCTGCCGGCGATCGGCGCGCTGTTCCTGGGCCGTCGCCCGGGCACTGTCATGGGCCCACCAGGCCGCGCACACCCCGACCAGGGGCGCCATCACGAGGAGCAGGACGGCCACCGCCCCTGTCGTCCACGCCTCGACGACGTCCGACCGGCGCCGCAGTGAACTGCGCCGCCGGTGCCGGTCACCCACCAGGTATCGCATGGCGTCCAGGTACCCCGTACACAGGACAACGTTCCTGACGATTCCGGACAAACGCGCGGCACCGCCCCGGACCGTCGGTCAGCCGAAGCGCTCGATCCGGATACGGTCCACGGGCTGACCTGCCGCCACCAGCAGCCGGGAGGCGTGCTCGGCGAACCCGTTGGAGCCGCACACATAGGCCTCCCACCCACCCGGAGGCTGCTCGGCCAGGAGTGGCGCCACATATGTGGCGGCCATACGTCCCACAGCCACACCCTCCGGCGCACTCCGTGTGAACACGGGCGTCGTCTCCGCGCCGTACTCCCGCGCGTAGATCAACTCCTCGGGGCTGCGCGCCGACACCAGCAGTCGCAGCGGCACGTCCAGGCCCCGCGCCCTGTGGTGGCGCACCATCGACATCAGCGGTACGACACCGGAGCCGGCGCCGATCAGCAGCGCGGGCCGGTCGCCGGGCCAGGCGAAGAAGCCGCTGACCGGGCCGCGCACCTCCACCGTGTCACCGGGCTCGGCCACGGAGTGGAACCAGCCGGAGACCTCGCCGCCCTCGACATGGTCCAGGGTCAGCTCGATGTGCCCGGAGTCGTCCGGCGCGGACGCGATCGAATAGTGGCGCTGGGCCACATAGCCGTCCCGCGCGATCAGCCGCAGCATCAGGTGCTGGCCCGGCAGATGGCCCGCCCAGTCCGGCACCGCGAGCCGGAACGTGGCGGCGTGCGGGGTCTCGCGGCGGATCTCGGTGATCGTCGCGGTTTGCCACAGCGCGGCGACGCGGTTGCTGACGGCGATCCGCCCGGGCACGGCGAAGCGGGTCGGGGGAGTGAACGTCTCGGGCACAGCTGACTCGGTTACGGCCGCCTCGGTCACAGCCGCCTCAGTCATGGCCTCCGCAGTCACCGTCATGTCAGTCACAGTCACCTCAGTCACCGGAGTACCGCTGCTCCTCCCAGGGGTTGCCGCGGGCGTGGTAGCCGTTCTGCTCCCAGAACCCGGGCTCGTCGTGGTCGAGGATCCGCAGGCCCGCGATCCACTTGGCGCTCTTCCAGAAGTACAGGTGCGGCACCAGCAGCCGCGCCGGGCCGCCGTGCTCCGCGGCGAGCGGCTCGCCGTCGAACTCCCAGGCGATCCAGGCCCGTCCGCCGGTCAGGTCGGCGAGCGGCAGGTTGGTGGTGTACCCGGTGTGCGAGTAGGCGACGGCATGTGTGGCGGACACATGGGGCCGGACCACATCAAGGAACCGGTCCAGTGAGACGCCCCCGAACCGCACCCCGAACTTCGACCAGCTCGTCACGCAGTGGATGTCGCCCTCGTACGCCGAGGTCGGCAGCTCGTGGGCCTGCTCCCAGCTCCAGGTGCGCGGCTCCTCGACCAGACCGTCGACCCGGAAGGTCCACTCGGCGGGCGTCAGCTCCGGTGTGACCTCGGCGGACAGGACGGGCCAGTCGTCGCCCGCGTCGTACTGACCGGGCGGCAGCGCGGCGTTCTGGACGCGTGGGCGTCCGGTGAAGCCTCGGGTGACGTTCATACGGGGGATGCCTCCAGGCCGCCGTAGGCGACGGCCCGCGGGTCGAGCGTGATCAGTGTTCTGTTCATCCAACCGTACGCGCTCCGGTGACCCGCCCCGAGCCGGGTCGGTTGGGGTAGGGTTGCCGTCCGGTCGGGGCCGTCCCGACCGTGCTGGAGTCCAAGGAGGTGAGACCCATTACCGCTGTGTCAGGTCGGGTGCTCTCACCTCGAATCGGCGCGGATCACCGCCAGTAGGCGACCGCGAGAGCACCCTTCGGCTTCCGAAAGGCTCTCGGCTTCCATGCCCCCTCTCCCCTCCTCGTCTTCCTCCCCTTCACCTTCCTCCTCGTCTTCCTCCCCCTCGCCGCTGACGCCCGACGCCGTCGTCTCCGCGCTGCGCGCCGCCGGCTGTGTCTTTGCCGAGGACGAGGCCCGGTTGATCCTGGCCGCCGCCGGCACCCCGGACGAACTCGCCGCCATGGTGGACCGGCGTGTCACCGGACTGCCCCTCGAACTCGTCCTCGGCTGGGCCGAGTTCCGCGGGCTGCGCATCGCCGTGGAACCCGGTGTCTTCGTGCCCCGCCGCCGCACCGAGTTCCTCGTCGAGCAGGCACTCGCCCATGCCCCGGACGCGTCCGTGGTCGTGGACCTGTGCTGCGGCTCGGGCGCGGTCGGTGCCGCACTGGCCGCCGCACTCGGCGGCGTCGAGCTGCACTCCGCCGACATCGACCCGGCTGCGGTGCGCTGTGCTCGCCGCAATGTGGCGCCCTTCGGCGGTCAGGTGCACGCGGGTGACCTCTTCGAGGCGCTGCCCGGCAGCCTGCGCGGCTGCGTCGGCATCCTCGCGGCGAACGTGCCATACGTACCCAGCGACGAAGTCGGGCTCCTGCCCGCTGAGGCCCGCGACCACGAGCCGCGCGTCGCCCTCGACGGCGGCGCGGACGGCCTCGACGTCCTGCGCCGGGTCGCCGCCGAGGCTCCCCGGTGGCTGGCGCCCGGCGGCTGTCTGCTGGTCGAGACGAGTGAACGCCAGGCACCGACGGCCCTGGACGCCTTCACCCGCAGTGGACTGTCGGCGCGGCTGATCGCCTCCGAGGAGCGGTACGCGAATGTCGTCGTCGGCCTTAGTCCGGCCGGAGGCTAGGAGGTCACAGCGCCGCTGCTCGAAGGGCTCTCCAGGGACCGTACCGCCCTCCCCGGCCCTGCCCTCCCCGGCTCCGCCCTCATCAACCGGGCATCAGCACACGGGCGATGAGCAGTGCCACGTCGTCGGCGTTCTCGGGCCGGTGCAGGGTGCGCAGCAGGAGGTCGCAGACCTCCTCCAGCGGGCGGTCGGGGCCGTCGAGGAGTTCCAGCAGCGCGGCCAGGCGCTCGTCGAGCGGGTGCTGGCGGGTCTCGACGAGGCCGTCGGTGTAGAAGACGAGGCGGTCGCCGGGTTCGAGGTCGATCGTGGTCGTGGAGAACGGGACCCCGCCCACGCCCAGCGGCACCCCGGTGGGCAGTTCGAGGAGCTCCGGCGCGTCGCCGGGGCGGAGGCGGACGGGCGGAAGGTGTCCGGCGTTGGCGATCCGGCACTGGCGCAGCCGGGGGTCGTGGATGGCGTAGACGCAGGTGGCGATGGAGTGGTCGAGGCCCTCGGTGATCTTGTCGAGGTGCTCCAGGAGCCGTGCCGGTTCGAGGTCGAGGGAGGCCAGCGTGTGCGTCGCCGTGCGCAGCCGGCCCATGGTGGTCGCGGCGTCGATGCCGCTGCCCATCACATCGCCGACGACCAGCGCGGTCTTGCCGTCCTCCAGCGGGATCACGTCGAACCAGTCGCCGCCGACCTCGGCGCTGGCGCCCGCGGGCTGGTAGCGGGAGGCGACCTCCAGTCCGCCGGTCACCGCCGGATGGCTCGGCAGCAGGCTGCGCTGGAGGGTGAGGGCGGTGTCGCGGGCGTTCTGGTACCAGCGGGCGTTGTCGATCTGCACGGCCGCGCGGGCCGCGAGCTCACGGGCCAGCAGCAGGTCGTCCTCGCTGAACGGCAGCGGATTGCGGGTCCGCTTGAGGTCTAGGGCGCCGAGCACCTCGCCGCGCGCGATCAGCGGCACCGCCAGATAGGAGTGCACGCCCGCGCGGCCCAGCTGGACGGCGGCCTCGGGGGAGCGCGCGATGCGTGGCAGGTCCTTCTCCTCGACCTGTGTCACCATCACCGGGCTCGCGGTGCGCACGCACTCGGTGACCAGGCGGTCCGGACCGTAGCGGGCGACCTGCCCGGGCTGGTCGGCGGCGTCGAGCGCCTCCGTGTCGTGTGCCGCGCGGACGGCCAGGGCACGGATCACCGCCGACTCCGCGGGGCCCAGGCTGCTGCGTCTGCCCTCCACCACGGCTTCCAACAGATCCACGGCCGCCACGTCGGCGAGCTCCGGCACCGCGACGTCGGCCAGCTCGCGCGCCGTGCGGTCCAGCTCCAGGGTGGTGCCGATCCGGGCGGAGGCGTCGGCGATGAGCGCCAGGCGCCGCCGTGCCGTCTCGGCCTCCACGGCGGCCTGGTGCTGCTCGGTGATGTCCACGGCCATCCCGGCGACGCCGAGCACCGTGCCTGCCGTGTCCTCCAGCCGGTACAGGGAGATGGACCAGAAGTGCTCCCGGTCCGGATCGGCCGGGGTGCGGCCCGTGATGCGCTGGTTGATGAGAGGATCACCGGTCCGCAGCACCTCGCGCAGAGCCGCTTCGATGACGTCGGCGTCGACGTCGGGCAGCAGCTCACGCGGCGTACGGCCGAGATGGTCCTCGGCCGAGATGCCGTTGAGCTGCGTCAGCGCCTCGTTCACCGAGACGTACCGCAGCTCGGTGTCCAGCACGGCAAGGCCGATCGGTGCCTGCGCGATCGTCCGCGTCGACAGCGCGACGTCCCGCTCCACCTGGCGCACGGTCGACTGGTCGGCGCACAGGCCCAGCGCGTACACGTCCCCCTCGTCGTCCAGCAGCCGCATGTTGCGGAACTCCACCAGCCGCGTACTGCCGTCCTTGCGCCGGATCGGGAACGCCCCGGCCCAGCCCTCACCGGTCTCCATGACGTCGGAGAACAGTTTGACGACGAGGTCCAGGTACTGCTCGTGGACCATGATCCGGGCCGCGTACTCGCCCAGCGCCTCCTGCGCCGAGTAGCCGAACAGCTCCTCCGCCTGGGGACTCCACAGCACGATGCGCCCGTCGGTGTCCAGCACCACCGAGGCCACGCCCAGCACGTCGAGCAGCCCGCTCGGCCCCACCGGCCCGCGCACGGGCTCGTCGCCCTCGGTCACGGGAGGTTCGGCTGCAGACATCCCACGCACCGCCTTCGCCCAGTTTCGCGGCACGCCGTTCCCCCGTGCCGACTCCCCTTGTTCTACCGCGTTCAACCGTCTCCGGGCCCCCTCGGTCGTTCTCCTCCACCATCCCTCAACACGAGGGCGGACGTACGGCGAAGTCATCACGTGGGCGGACGACTGTGGCCGAACAGACAGCACACGTTCCTCCGCTTGGCCTGTACATGACTACGGCGGCCCGCCAAACTGTCCGCCGACACGCACCCACCCCCCAAGGAGTCCTTCCATGGCCCTGCGCGCCCGGCAACGTTGTCACGCCGCTCTCACCGGCCTCGTCGCCCTCGCCTCCGCCGCCGTGCTGTCCACCGCGACGCCCGCGCAGGCCGCCGACACCTGGACGGAGGTGGGCTCCGACCGTGCCGACCCGCTGACCGAGAGCCAGGGCCTGGCCTCGGTCGAGGTCCCGGCGAACAGCCCCAACCGGTACACGGGCATCGGCACCATCCCCGTCTCGGTCAGCAGCCGCGGCTGGAACCACGTGGGTGACCCGGACGCCTCCTATGACGGCTACTACATCGAGCCGTACCAGGCGGACTCGGGCACCGCGAAGATGTTCCGGGTGCAGGCCCCGGACGGGACCTGGGCCGAGTACGTCCACACGCTGGGTTCTGGGGAGGCGCTGAACAACTCCTTCGCCGCCGTCACGCCCGGCGGCCAGTGGATGGTCTCGGGCGAGTGGGGCACCATGACCCGGCTGCTGGTCCACCCCACACCGGGCGTCAACCCCAGTACCTCACCCTCGGCGAACCTCCCCTGGACCTCCAGCGTCCGGCTGGACCACGCCGTACGCGACGTCCAGGGCTGCGACTTCCTCGACGCCACGACCCTGCTGTGCTCCTCCGACGACCCGGCCGGAACCCTCTTCGGCATGACCAAGCCGCTGCTGCGGATCGACCTCTCCGCCGAGCCGGGGACCTCCGACGTCACCGGCCAGGTCACGGCCCTGCGCCAGCTCCCGCTGCGCAGTTCCTGCTCGGGCGACTTCGAGACGGAGGGCATCGACTACGACCGCCGTACCGGCACCCTGCGCGTGATCGTCATCTCGCCGGACTTCTGTGTGCTGACGGACAGCAAGACCTACCGGTTCACTAGGAGCTGAGGTGCGGACGGGGCGGTTCCGCAGGTAGTGCTCGCTCTCGGGTGGTGCTTTTCTGGGGGTTGGGTCCGGTTCCGCGGGCTACCCGTGGTACCGCGGTGCGGCCACGAGAGGAGCGATCACGATGGACCGTGAACGAATGCACGAGGAACCCGTCTCCGTCGAGATCAGCGGATGCAACAAGGAAGACGCCCGGATCGTGTTCGACGCGCTGTGCGCGTGCTTCGAGTCCGACCGGGGCCCCGAGGACGTGCCGCAGCAGCTCCACGAGACGCGCCCGATGGTGTGGCTCGGCACGTTCGAGGTGACGGACGCGCACGAGTGTCCGCCTCCTGCTCGGCTCTCGTCGTCCGTCGAGGCCGACGCGCAGGGCGGCTACTGGGCGATCGAACGGCTCCGTACGACGCTGGACTCCCTGTTCACGGTGCACGATCTCGCCTCCGCGTCGGGTGACCAGGAGCGTGAGCTGCACGTGGTGCTGGAGAGTCGCCCCGGTCCGATGTGATTCGCCGGCTGTGGGGGGTGGGTCGCGGATTCGTGGCGGCTGCGGGTGCGTGGGGGCTGGTCGCGCAGTTCCCCGCGCCCCTTGAGGGCGTCCACTGCACGCCCTTCTTTCAGGGGCGCGGGGAACTGCGCGAGCAACCACCTCCTACCCGCGGCCGACCACTCGCCCGAGACGATCGTGTCCCGTGTCACCCTCCCCCGGTTGTGCAACTAGTTGCATAAAGGCTCTCCGGTCCTCTACAACTACGTCAGGCACGACACCGCGCACGGAGGGCCCCCGATGAGCCGTTACCCGCACCTGCTGAGCCCGCTGGACCTGGGCTTCACCACGTTGCCCAACCGCGTCCTGATGGGCTCCATGCACGTGGGCCTGGAGGAGGCCGAGCGCGGCTTCGAGCGCATGGCGGCCTTCTACGCGGAGCGCGCCCGCGGGGGAGTGGGGCTCATCGTCACCGGCGGCATCGCGCCCAACGACGAGGGCCGGCCGTACGAGGGCGGCGCCAAGCTCACCACCGAGGCGGAGGCCGAGCAGCACCGGGTCATCACCGACGCCGTGCACCGCGAGGGCGGCCGGATCGCGATGCAGATCCTGCACTTCGGCCGGTACGCCTACCACCAGGACCTGGTCGCCCCGAGCCCGCTCCAGGCGCCGATCAGCCCCTTCCCGCCCCGCGAGCTCACCGACGCCGACGTCGAGCGGACCATCGACGACTACGCGCGTGCCGCCCGCCTCGCCCGCCAGGCCGGGTACGACGGCGTGGAGATCATGGGCTCCGAGGGCTACCTCATCAACGAGTTCATCGCCACGCAGACCAACCGGCGCACCGACCGCTGGGGCGGCTCGTACGAGAACCGCACGCGCTTCCCGGTGGAGATCGTCCGGCGGGTGCGCGAGGCCGTCGGCGAGGACTTCATCATCGTCTACCGGCTGTCCATGCTGGACCTCGTGCCCGGCGGATCGACCCTCGACGAGGTCATCACGCTCGCCAAGGCCGTCGAGGCCGCCGGTGCGACGATCATCAACACCGGCATCGGCTGGCACGAGGCCCGCATCCCGACCATCGCCACCTCCGTGCCGCGCGGCGCGTACACCTGGGTCACCAAGCGGCTGATGGGCGAGGTGTCGGTCCCGCTCGTCACCACCAACCGCATCAACACCCCGGAACTGGCCGAGGAGTTGCTGGCGGACGGCGCCGCGGACATGGTGTCGATGGCCCGCCCGATGCTCGCCGACCCCGACTTCGTCGCCAAGGCCGCCGCCGGGAAGCCGGAGGCCATCAACACCTGCATCGGCTGCAACCAGGCCTGCCTCGACCACACGTTCAGCGGCAAGATCACGTCCTGCCTGGTCAACCCGCGCGCCTGCCACGAGACCGAGCTGACCCTGTCCCCGACCCGGCGCCGCAAGAGGGTCGCCGTCGTGGGCGCCGGACCGGCCGGCCTCGCCTGTGCCGTCAGCGCGGCCGAACGCGGCCACGACGTCACGCTGTTCGACGCCGCGAGCGAGATCGGCGGCCAGCTGAACGTCGCCCGCAAGGTCCCCGGCAAGCAGGAGTTCGACGAGACCCTGCGCTACTTCCGCCATCAGCTCGACTGGCAGGGCGTCGACGTACGCCTGAACACCTGGGTGTCGGCCGAGGACCTCGTCGCCTACGACGAGGTCGTCGTCGCCACCGGCGTGACCCCCCGCACCCCCGACATCCCCGGCATCGACCACCCGAGCGTCGTCGGCTACCTCGACGTCCTGCGCGACGGCGCCCCCGTCGGCGACCGCGTCGCCGTCCTCGGCGCCGGCGGCATCGGCTTCGACGTCGCCGAGTTCCTCACCGACGGCGGTGACAAGGCGAGCGAGGACCCGGCGACGTACTTCCGCCAGTGGGGCGTCGACATGGACTACACCGGCCCCGGCGGCCTCGCCGCCCCCGAGCGCCCCGCCCCGCCGCGCACCGTCCACCTGCTCCAGCGCAAGACCACCAAGGTCGGCGCCGGTCTCGGCAAGACCACCGGCTGGATCCACCGCACCGAGCTCAAGCACCGCGGCGTCACCATGGTCCCGGGCGTGCGCTACGACCGGATCGACGATGCCGGACTGCATGTCACCGTCGGCGAGGAGAGCACCGTCCTGCCGGTCGACACCATCGTGCTGTGCACCGGGCAGGAGCCGCGCCGCGACCTGTACGAGGCCCTGCTCGCGGCGGGCCGCGCCGCGCACCTCATCGGCGGCGCCGACGTGGCCGCCGAACTGGACGCCAAGCGTGCCATCAAGCAGGGCACGGAGCTGGCGGCGAGCCTGTAGGGGCGCGCCGACGCGTCCCTAGGATGAGCTCATGTCACTCCCGCACGCGATCCTCACCGCCCTGGTCGAAAAGCCGTCCTCGGGGCTGGAGCTGACCCGTCGCTTCGACCGGTCGATCGGGTACTTCTGGTCGGCGACGCACCAGCAGATCTATCGCGAGCTGGGAAAACTGGAGGCCGACGGGTTCATCCGCACCCTGCCGAGCGCACAGCCGGCCCGCGGGCAGAAGAAGAGCTACGAGGTTCTGCCGGCGGGCCGCGCCGAACTGGCCCGCTGGACCGCCGCGTCCCAGGACCCCAAGCCCCACCGCGACCCCCTGCTGCTGCGGATGCGGGCCGCGGCGGTGGTCGGGACCGACGGAATCGAGGCCGACCTGCGCCGTCATCTCGACCTCCACCGGTGGCAGTTGGCCGAGTACGAGGAGATCGAGAAGCGCGACTTCCCGCCCGGCAAGGACAGTTCCCAGGACCGGCTGCGGCATCTGGTGCTGCGGGCCGGCATCGATCTGGAGACCTTCTGGACGCAGTGGCTCTCGCGCGCACTGGAGGAGTTCGCGGAACTGCCGGGACACGAGACGGCGTGAGCCGAGGGGCCGGCAGCGGCGTCGGACTCCGAAGGGGTGTCAGAGCCGGTACGGCTTCGACTTGCGGCGCAGGAACCAGGCCGTGGCCGCGACACCCGCGCCCACCAGGACACCGCCGCCCACCAGCGTGAGCGTGCCGTAGTCCTTCGTGCCGCCGCCCATGCCGCCCATGACACCGCGCGACGGCGAGGCCGTGGTGGAGATCGTTCGGGTGGGGGAGGGGCCCGAGACGATGACCGACTGGGTTCCCGCCGTCTTGCCGTCGGAGCACTGGACGATGACGGTGTACGTGCCCGGGCTCACGCCCGACCAGGCCGCCGACTGCAGGGCGTCCGTCCCCGACAGGGAGACCTGGCGGCCCTGGGCGAAGTTCGCCTGCCGGCTGTTGAGCAGGGAAGCGGTGCCCCAGCTGCCGTTGACGTTGCTGCACGCACTGGTCGTGACGGAGACCGTCGACCCGGTGGTGCTCACGGAGATCCCCGAGACCGCGGCGGCCGAACCCGCGGCCACGACAAAGGGAAGAGAGGCGGCTGCCACGGTCAGGCCCGAGCGGAGGAATAGCGATGAATTGCGCATGGAATGCCCTCCGGCGGCACGGTTGGCGGTACGTCCGTTGCGCCGCCGAGGGTCGGGAACGCCCGTGCTGCCTCAGGGGCAGCCAACGCGCCGGGGGGCCGACCCGCATGCGGACCGGACCCGGTCAGGTGACACGCTGCTGCATCCGGGGGACACCGGACCGCTCCTCAGCCCTGCGCGCCGGTCGTCACCGTCCGCTCCGCCGAGAAGCCGCCCCAGGTGCCGTCCGGTAGCCTGCCCCGGATCCGGATCCGGACCCGGTGCTCGACCTCGGCCTCCGGTCCCAGGTAGAAGCTGTAGGTGGCCCGTCCGCGCGGCGCGGCACCGCCGTACACCAGCGAGGTGGCCGTACGCCCGTCCAGGCGGACCTCGTACTCCGTGACGACGCCGTCCGTGCGCGGCGGCACCCAGCTCAGGTCGAGGTGGTACGCGCCGTCCGCCAGACGGGTCGTCGCCCGGAAGTCGGTCGGCGCCGTGCCGCGGCCGTCGTCCGTCCCGGGCGTGGTGATGCGGACGGCCGGCGTGGCCGGTGAGACGTTGTCGGCCGCGTCCCGGGCCCGGACGGTGAACGAGTAGCGCGTGCCCGGCCTGAGCCCGGTGACCACGGTCGCCGTCTGGTTGCCGCCCACACTGTGGATCTTCGTGCCGCCCTGATGGATGTCGTACGACACCACGTCCCGGTCGTCCGTGGCCTTCGACCACGACAGCTGAACCGCCCGGCTGCCCACCGCGCGGCCGGTGACCTTCCCCGGGCGTGTCGGAGCCGTGCGGTCGGCGGCTACCGCCGCCGGGGTCGTGGCCCGGACCTGCCTGCTCGGCGGCCCGAGACGCCCGTCCTTGTCACGGGCCCGCACGGTGAAGGCATAAGGGGTGGAGGGCTTCAGCATGGTGACATCCACCATGTGCGCGGAACCCGGCACTTCCTTGACCTTTGTGGTGCCCCGATACACCTCGTAGACATGGACGCCCCGGTCCGTGACGACCGCGTTCCACATCACGTGCACGCTGGTCGCACTGCCCGCCTCGGCCGTGACACCGGTCGGCGCACCGGGCGGCCGGCCGCCGTTTCCGTCCGGGTCGCCCCAGGCGCAGGACGAGAGCAGGGCGAGCATTGCGCAGAGGGCGGAAACGAGTACGAGAACGCGTCGCACGACTCTGCCTCCCGGGGGCGGACTCGCGGCAATGGTCCGGACCAATATGGCGTGGCTGGCGCGATCACATCAAGAGGGCGGTAGTTGGTGAGTCGTCCGCGGCGTTACGTATGCTGAAGCTCCGCACGGCTGAACTCGCCATGAGTTCCGGGGAGTTCATGCCGCGTGCGCGGGCACGCTGTCGTCGCTGAACCCGCGCCGGACGCGGGTGGCCGGGGAGTCGGGACCTTCACGGACCCAGACCCCCGGCCCCTGGCGGAAGTTCGAGGACATCGCCGTGTCGCCGGGGTGCGCACCGTAAGAGCCCACTGATGGCAACATGATCGGAATGACACCAGTTTGGGCTGATTTTCGGCAGTGTCCCGATCGGTGTCCGTCAGTGTTCCCGCCGAGAGGGTTCCCATCGTGCGTTTCCAGTCGCTGACGCTGGTCGCGGCGGGCGCCGCGCTGCTCGCCCCGACGACGCCCACGGCGCCGCCCACGCCACCCGCGGCGGACGAAGGGCCCGAGGTGCGCCGCGAGGTCGACGCCGAAGTCAGCGCCGCCGACCTGCTGTCCAAGGTGCGCGACTGCGCCCCCGTTTCGCGGGGTCGATACCGCAGCGACGGCCGAGCGCCCGCGAAGATCCCGGTCTGCGGGACGAGGGGCGCGGTGTTCTGGAAGGCGGACATGGACATCGACTGCGACGGACAGCCCACCGGCCACTGCAACCGCCGTACGGATCCCTACTTCTCCGCCACGACGGCCTATCAGCAGTCCGACGGCCGCCACTTGAACGCCGAACGCCTCCCGTACATCGTCGTACCCACCCCGAGCGGCATCTGGGACCACGACGCCGACGGCATGCACGGCGGCGCGGTCGCGGCCGTCGTCTACCGAGGCCGGGTGCGGTACGCGGTCGTCGGCGACGTCGGCCCGCGCGACATCATCGGCGAGGCGTCGTACGCCACCGCCAAAGCCCTTGGCATCCCGCCCGATCCGCGCACCGGCGGCACGGCCTCCGGCGTCACCTACATCGTCTTCAAGGGCTCGCGGGTGACGCCCATCGAGGACGCGGCGGCCGCCGCGAGGGTGGGGGAGCGGCTGGCGAGGCAGTTCGTGGACGGTGTGACGTACGGCAGTTCATACGACAAACGGCACGGCTCGTCGTACGGCCGGTAGGGATGCGCCTGATGGGCCGTCAGACCGCCGACCAGCCGTCGTCCACGGGCAGGATCACGCCGTTGATGTTGCTTGCCGCGTCCGAGGCGAGGAACACGATGGCGGCCGCCTGTTCCTCCGGCCGGGCCAGCCTGCCGAGGTTGACGAAGTGCGGTCCGAGAGCCGCCGGTCCGTGCGCGTCCGGCGCCGCGTCCACGACGATGCCGGTCTGAGTGCCGCCCGGGGCTATGGCGTTGGCGCGGATCCCCTGCTTGCGGTACATCACCGCCAGGGACTTCGTCAGCCCCACCACGCCGTGCTTCGACGCCGTGTACGCGGCGCCCGCCGCGCTGCCGCGCAGGCCGGCCTCGGACGCCGTGTTCACGATGGCACCCCGGCCCGCCTCGAGCATGTGCGGCAGCACCGCCCGGGTGAGCAGGAACGGGGCGGTGAGGTTGACCCGTATGACCCGCTCCCACTCGGCGTCGCTCACGTCCGCGAGGGCCGACATGCGGTCCATGATCCCGGCGTTGTTGACCAGGACGTCCACGCCGCCGAACCGCTCGACGGCGGTCTCGACCACCCGGTCGACGACGCCCTGCTCGCTCAGGTCGCCGACGACGGCCACCGCGTCGCCGCCCGTCCGCTCGATCTCCTTGACGACCGCCTCCGCGCCCTCGGCGTTCAGGTCGGCCACCACCACCCTGGCCCCCTCCCTGGCGAAGGCCAGGGCGGCCGCACGCCCGATGCCCGAACCCGCTCCCGTGACGATGACGCCGCGTCCGTCCAGCCCGTCCAGTCCGCCGCTCATGAGGTGCTCCCATCCGTGTGTCCGAGGGGCGGCGTCGTCGAACGCGCCCGGGGCCACACCATACGACTTTATGTCTCTGAGTGACATAAAGTCTTGAGGGCGATGTCGAGGAGAATTCCGGTCGGGGAGAATTCCGGGAGAGCGACCAGCGCCGGCCGGAGGAGAACATGACCGCAGCCCGTGGACGTACGAGCCGACCCACGAGTCGGGCCGTGAGCCGACCCACGGGGCGCCCGCCCCTGACGGAGGAGCGCAAGGCCGAGATCCGGCTGGAGATCGCGCGTGCCGCCGTGGAGTTGTTCGTCACCCAGGGGGTGGCGGCGACCACGGGCGAGCAGATCGGCGCCGCGGTCGGGGTCTCCTCGCGGACCGTGTGGCGCTACTTCCCGAGCAAGGAGAGCTGCGTACGGCCGCTGTTCTCGGCCGGCATCGACCGGATCGCCGACTCACTGCGGCGCTGGGGCCCGGGCCGGCCCCTCGACGGGATCTTCGACTCGGAACGCGCCGACGAGGACGGTCCGCTCGCCGGCCCCGACCGGGCGACCGTCGGCGCGCTGGTACGTCTGACCCGCACCGAGCCCGGCCTGCGCGCGATCTGGCTCCAGACGTACGACGAGGCCGAACCGGCGTTCGCCCGCGCCCTCGCCGAGCGGGCCGGGCTCCCCGCCGACGACCTGCGTCCGACGATCCAGGCGGCGATGTTCAACGCGGCCCTGCGCGCGGCCGTCGAGCACTACGCCTTGCACACCGCGGACACCCACCCCGACCGGACGACCGCACAGACGGAGCTGACGGAGACGCTGCGCGTGGCGTTGGAGGTCGCGGCGGAGGGGGTCGGGTAGGGAGGCCGGCCCTGGTGTAAGGCGGCTGCCGATGGCCGATGGCCGATGGCCGATGGCCGATGGCCCACAGTCGAGGTCGACCGTCGGCAGCCGCCGGCAGTCTCACGTCTTCCGGTAGGCGTACGCCTCCGTGGCCGCGGCCTCGACTGCCGCCAGGTCGGCGCCTGTTGACGCCGTGACGACCGCCGCGACGGCGCCCTCGACGAACGGGGCGTCCACCAGGCGCGTGTTGTCGGGGAGTTCGTCGCCCTCGGCGAGCAGGGCTTTCACCGTGAGGACCGCGCTGCCCAGGTCGGTGAGGACCGCGACCCCGGCGCCGCGGTCCACGGAGGCCGCCGCCGCGGCGATCAGTTCCGCGCTGGTGCCGAGCTCGCCGCCCTCGGTGCCGCCCGCCGGTGCCACCGGCACCGCCGACCCGCCGCCCGCGAGCCCCTGCGCCAGCTCGGCCACCGAAGCGGCGACCTGTGCGCTGTGCGAGACGAGCACGATCCCGACGACACGCCCACCGTCCTGCTCGTCACTCACCGTGCGCCTCCGCCAGCCCCGCGATCAGCAGCGCCGAGGATGTGGCACCCGGGTCCTGGTGCCCGATACTGCGCTCCCCGAGATAGCTCGCCCGCCCCTTGCGGGCCTGCAACGGCGTCGTCGCCAGGGCACCTTCCTCCGCGGCGGCCCGGGCCGCGGTGAATCCGTCGCCGAGCGCGTCCACGGCCGGCACCAGCGCGTCGATCATGGTCTTGTCGCCGGGCGTCGCGCCACCGAGCGTCATGACCGCGTCCACCCCCGCCCGCAGCGCCTGGGCGAACTGGTCCTCGCTCACCTCGCCCGCTTCCCCGAGCGCCTTGCCGGTCCGGCGCAGCAGGGTCCCGTACAACGGACCTGAAGCCCCGCCGACCGTCGAGATGAGCTGCCGCCCGGCGAGCGTCAGGACCGCGCCGGGTGTCCGCGGGGCCTCCTTCTCCAGCGCCGCGGTCACGGCGTTGAAGCCGCGCTGGAGGTTGCTGCCGTGGTCGGCGTCCCCGATGGGCGAGTCGAGAGCGGTGAGCCGTTCCGCCTCACGGTCGACGGAAGCGGCGGTCGCCGTCATCCAACGGCGGAAGAAATCGGCGTCGAGCACTGGATCTCCTTGCGTGGCGGGTGCGTTGCGGGTGTCCGACTCCGGATTCACATACCCCACCGCAGCCCCGGCGTCTTCACCGGCGCGTTCCACAGCCGCAGCAGTTCCTCGTCGACCTGGCACAGGGTGACGGAGGCGCCGGCCATGTCGAGCGAGGTGACGTAGTTGCCGACGAGGGTGTGGGCGACGGCCACCCCGCGCTGGGCGAGTACCCGCTGGACCTCGGCGTTGAAGCCGTACAGCTCCAACAGCGGTGTCCCGCCCATGCCGTTGACCAGGACGAGCACGGGGTTGCGCGGGGTCATGTCCTCCAGGAGGGCGCCCACGGCGAAGTCGGCGATCTCACCCGACGTCATCATCGCGCGCCGCTCCCGGCCCGGCTCGCCATGGATGCCGATGCCCAACTCCAGTTCGCCGGGCGGCAGATCGAAGGTGGGGCTGCCCTTGGCGGGCGTGGTGCAGGCACTGAGGGCGACGCCGAAGCTGCGGGCGTTCTCGTTGACCTGCCGCCCGATGGCCTCCACCCGCTCCAGCGGCTGCCCCTCGTCCGCCGCCGCCCCGGCGATCTTCTCCACGAACAATGTCGCGCCCGTGCCGCGCCGCCCGGCCGTGTAGAGGCTGTCGGTGACCGCCACGTCATCGTTGACCAGCACCTTCGCGACCTGGATGCCCTCGTCCTCGGCGAGTTCGGCGGCCATGTCGAAGTTGAGGACGTCGCCCGTGTAGTTCTTCACGATGAACAGCACACCCGCCCCGCTGTCCACGGCTGCTGCGGCCCGCACCATCTGGTCGGGCACCGGCGAGGTGAACACCTCGCCCGGACAGGCCGCCGACAACATCCCCGGACCCACGAAACCACCGTGCAGCGGCTCGTGCCCCGACCCGCCACCGGAGATCAGGCCGACCTTCCCGGCCACGGGGGCGTCCCGCCGTACGATCACCCGATTGTCCACGTCGACGACCAGGTCGGGATGGGCGGCCGCCATCCCGCGCAGCGCGTCCGCGACCACGGTTTCCGCGACGTTGATCAGCATCTTCATTGAAACCTCCCGGTGAGATTGGAAGCCAGGCTCCTGGCCTGCTGACTCTAATGACGGGTCGACAGGTTTCGGTGGCCGTGGTGCGTGTCGTCGCCGGAGCCCCTGTGTCGGCAGTATCGCCCTTGCGGCAGTGAAGGTCACGTGCGCCGGCGTTCCGGTCGCCGACGTTCGTCACGACAGCTTCAGCCGCTCCTCAGCCGTGGGCGTGAACTGGTACAGCGATCCCATCTTTTCGTCGCTGGCGAGCCGCGACAGAAGGCCGTCGACGGGCTCCGCGAACGGCAGCTGCGGTCACGGAACGGCTGTGGTGAGAGCGGCATGTGTGGCAGACACATGGGATTCTCTTGAGGCGGGGCGAAGTAGCTTTCGAAGCGCTTCGATGCTTGTCAGAGCACTGAGAGAGAGCATCACGAGATTGACATCGTTGCCTCAAGCAGAGCATGCAGAAAGGTGCCTTCTGTACCTCGGGGGAATCTTGGAAGCGACCCTTGTGCACCCCCATGCCTTCACTTAACCTCACTGCACATCGAAGCGCTTCGACTCGCATCACGTCGCAGTAATGGGATGTTTCCTGAAGGGTTGACGCAATGACGCCGAACGCCGACTCCGTCCCTTCCGGACCCAGCCGGAGAAGCTTCCTCGCCTCCACGGCGGTGGCCACCGCAGCGGTGGCCGGTGGGATGCCGCTGCTCGCCGCCTGCGGCGGATCGGACTCCGGCTCGCGTGAGGGCGCCACGTCGGGCAAGGCCGCCGACAAGCTGCTCCCGACGTACGTCGCCAGCTCGGTCGCCCAGCCGGACCTTCCCTCGAAGAACGGCTCGGCGGCCGGCTACACCGGCAAGGTCGACCTCGCGGCCCTGAAGACCTCGGTCCCCGACAAGCTCGGCACCGGCGCCCCCGTCAAGATCATGTCGCCGTTCTGGGGCTCCCCGCCGAAGCCCGGAAACCCGTACTACACGGCGCTCGACGCCGCGGCCGGCACCAAGATCACCTGGCAGAACCAGGACGGCAACACCTACGGCGAGAAGCTCGGCGCGGTCCTGGCCTCCAGCTCCGTACCCGACATGGTGGTCGTGCCGAGCTGGGAACTGGTCGGCAAGATCTCCAACGCGGTCACCGCGAAGTTCATGGACCTCGGGCCCTACCTCGCGGGCGACAAGGTCAAGAAGTACCCGAACCTGGCAGCGATCCCCTCCGACGCCTGGCGCATGGGCATCTTCGGCGGCGCCCTGCGCGGCATCCCGATGCCCGCCGCCGCCACGCCCGGCATCGTGCCCTACTACCGCAAGGACCTCTTCGACAAGAAGGGCTACACCGTTCCCAAGTCGCCCGACGAGTTCCTCGGCTGGGCCAAGGAGGCCACCAGCTCCAAGGCCAAGGTGTGGGCCTGCGGTGACATGAGGTGGGCGGCGGCGGCCTTCTTCGGGCTCCTCCCCGCCGGGACCCTCGGCTGGAACATCGGGGACGACGGCAAGCTGACGTACCGCCACGAGCACCCCGAGTACCTCGAACACCTGGAGTGGGTCCGCAAGCTGTTCGACGCGGGCGTGGTCCATCCCGACGACAAGGCCAACACGGGCGACCCCAGTCAGCGGTTCACCGCCGGGGAGATCCTGGTCTTCAACGGCGACATATCCAGCTGGTACGGCAAGACCACCGAACAGGCCGCGTCCAACCCGGACTTCCAGATCGAGGGCATGGACTACTTCGGCGCCGACGGCGGCGACCCGACGCTGTACGCCCCCCAGCCGGCCGGGATCTGGTCGATGATCCGCAAGGGTGCCTCGAAGGAGACGATCGAGAACGCGCTGGCCGCCGCCAACTTCGCGGCCGCGCCCTACGGCACCAAGGAGCGGATGTCCATCGACTACGGCGTCGAGGGCACCCACTACACGGTCAAGGACGGCGTCCCGGTCAAGAACGACCTGGGTATCCAGGAGGTGAACAACGCCTGGGTGCTGCTGGCGGCCCCGGCTCCCTACCTCGCCCACCCCGACTTCCCCGAGGTCGCCCGCAAGCAGGTCGAGTGGCAGCAACGGCAGGGTGCCTTCGTCAAGAAGACGTCCACGTACGGCATGAACATCGTCGAGCCGACCCGCTACGCCACCCTCTCCAGCCAGTTCGAGCAGCTGGAGATCGACTTCGTGCGCGGCAACAAGAAGCTGTCCGACATACAGCAGGCCATCTCGACCTGGAAGTCCTCCGGCGGCGACAAGCTGCGCGACTGGTACGCGGAGCTCATCGACAAGAACGGCAGCGGCAACTGATGTCCCTCACGGCCGGGAGCAGGGCCTGACGGGACTCGTCCCGCCCGCGGCCGTCGAGGAGCGAGCTTGCTTCTCCGTCTGCAAGTCGGACGGACCTCACCGACCACATCACCCTCGGCCGCCATCACTCGTAGAAGAGAGGAAACTCCGTGAGAAAGCCCTGGATCCTACCCCTGATCACGCTTGTCGCCGCCACGTTCGGAGCGACAGCGGCAGGTGTGGCTCCTGCCTCTGCCGCCTCCGACACGCCCTTGCGGGTCATGCCGTTGGGTGACTCGATAACGTGGGGTGTGGGAAGCAGTACGGGCAACGGCTACCGGGGCCCGTTGTGGGACAGACTCGCGGCGGACGGCCATCCGCTGGACTTCGTGGGCACGGTGCGGGGCGGTTCGATGTCCGACCCGGACAACGAAGGCCACTCGGGATACCGCATCGACCAGATCGCCGCCCTCGCCGACGCCTCGCTGACCCGCTACCGGCCCAATGTCGTGACGCTGCACATCGGCACCAACGACCTCCAAGGGGCTTCCGAGGTCGACACCGCCATCGCCCGGCTGAGATCGCTGGTCAACCAGATCACCGCCGACGTCCCCGACGCGACCGTCCTCGTCGCCTCCCTCGTCGTGTCCACCAGCAGCTCGGAGGAGCGGTGGCGAGGCACGTACAACCAGGCCACCCGCCAGATCGTCAGCGACGCCCGGGCCGCGGGCAAACACGTCGCGTTCGTCGACATGAGCAGCTTGACCACGGCCGACCTGGACGACCCCCTGCACCCCAACGACTCGGGCTACCAGAAGATGGCCGACGCCTTCCACCGCGGCGTTCAGGCCGCGGACAGCGCGGGGTGGGTGAAGAACCCCGCCCCCGCCCCCGCCCGCGTACAGTCCGGCATCGCCGGCAAGTGCATGGACGTCAACGGCGCCGCCACCACCGACGGGACCGCCGTCCAGACGTGGAGCTGCGGCGACGGTGCCAACCAGTACTGGTCCGCCTACACCGACGGCACGCTGCGCTCCATGGGCAAGTGCCTCGACGCCGCCGGCGGGGCCACCGCCAACGGCACCAAGGTGCAGCTCTGGTCCTGCCACGGCGGCGCCAACCAGGTCTGGCAGCCCTTCAACGGCGGCTACCGCAACCCCGCCTCCGGCCGCTGCCTCGACATCCCGGGCTCCGCCACGACCGACGGCACGCAGCTCCACCTGTGGGACTGCAACGGCGGTGCCAACCAGAAGTGGACCACGCTGACCGCGGGATGATCCGGCTCCCGGGATCCGAACCCTTTCCGGACTCGGATCCCGGGAGAAGCAACAGGGACTCAACGCCCGCTGCCGCGTGAGTCGTCCTCCACCTTCTCGAAGAAGAACTCGTGCTTCAGGAAGGAGACGTCGTACTCGTGACCGGACTGCGGAGGCAGCAGTTGGGAGGCCTGGAACAGGCGCCACCCGTCGTGCAGCGCGGCGAGCCCCGTGGGATAGGGCGGTTCGTCGCTGTCACCGGTCGTCGGACGGGTCCTGCCGGTCCCGTCGTACCGGGACCAGCCGACGACGTCGGAGTCGAGCGCCGACGTCGCGAGATAGAGGACCAGAACCTGCTGCCTCATGCGTGACTCCTCAGGGCCGGCCGGTTGCTGACGCGCGTGACCCAGTACTCGACATCGAAGGAGTCGTCACCGGTCAGAGCCCGCCATAGCAGGACCCGGTTGTAGATCTCCAGGCGGCCCGTGGCCCACTCGTACCAGGGGAAGTACGTGTTGAGTTCCGCGGTCACCGCGGGGTCGTGCAGGTCGGAGACGTCCCACAGACGCACCTGCGGCACGGTTGGGTTGAGGCGGAGTTTGTACATATAACGACGGCCCGCGGTGTCGTTGCGGCGGCCGCTGTGCCAGATGCCGTGGTGCAGGAGAACGACCGTGCCCGCCGGGCAGGTCAGACGGGTCTGACCCCGGAGATTCTGGACGCGTCCGACGTCCGTCTCGTTGATCCTGCGCAGATGGCTTCCGGGCACGCTGAGGGTGCCGCCCATCTCGGCGGTCACCTCGTGCGGGTAGTACATGAGCTGGATGTCGAACGCGTCCGGCCGCACGTCGATGATCGCGTCCCCGTGGAGCGGCTGCGCCTGTCCCTCGTGCGGCTCGCGCACATGAACCGCATGGTGGTCGACGGTCGGCTCGGGGCCGACCAGGCTCTCGACGGCGCCTGCGACGACCGGCAGGGCGAGCAGCTCGTGGACGAAGGTGTCCGGCGCGAACGCCCCGCCCAGCGGAGTGCCGTAGGACACTTCCGGCAGGCCCTCGGCCAAGGCCGCGACGGCCCGTTCATTGATCTCCCGCGGCACCACCCCGTCCAGACGCAGGAACCCCTGCGCGACGAAGCGCGCCACCTGAACCGATGTCAGGAGTTGCTTGCTGGTTGACATGCGACGAACGTACGTGCCCTGCCCGGCTCGGTCGTGGGCTGAATTCATCCAGCACTGGTAATTTTCCATCCTCGTGAAACACGTGACACTACGCCTCGACGAGGCGCCCACCGTGGTCGACGCCGGCATCGGGGTACACGGCGTCTCCACCGCCCACGACGTCTTCCGGCTGCCCGACCTGTGGCAGCTGCACCTCTACAACTACGAGGGCGCGCTGTCCCTCGGGCAGTCCGTGCACCCCATTCGCCCCGGCCACGTCAGCCTGGTGCCGCCGGACACCGAGGTGCACTTCCACTACCGGGGCAGGTCGGAGCACTTCTACGTCCATCTGCGGCTGCAGCAGGGCGGAACCGCGCGGGTGGTGCCGGTGATGCAGGACGCCGCGGCCGAGAGCACACTCCTGGCCGATCTGCTCCGGCACGCGGTGACAGCCATGCCGACTTCTTCCGCACGAGCCACGGCCGAGGTCTGGACCGCTCTGTGGCGCATCGCCGAGATGCCGAGGGGCGAGGGAGCCGGGCGCAGCCACCCCTTCGTGGCCGCCGCACAGGCCTACGTCGAGGAACACCTGGCCGGCCCGCTGTCCGTACCGGACGTCGCTCGCGCCGTCGGAATCTCCCACACACACCTGACGCGCGTGTTCCGTGCCGAAACCGGTCGTACGGTCGTGTCGTACATCCGGCACCGGCGCCTTCAGCGCGCCCGCCACCTCCTGTTGTCCTCCACCCTGTCCATCACCGCCATCGCCGCGGCCGTGGGCATCGCCGATCTCCAGGCCTTCAACAAGGCCTGCCGCCGTGAACTCGGCGCGAGCCCGAGCGACATACGTGCGGCTGCCCCTGCCGGGCCCGCCGGCTCAGGACCGTGAGGGCGCCGGACGACAGCCGCACCTCGGGCCGGGACGGTCCCGCCCGCACGCCTGGGAGCGGGGACGTCACCCCCGCCCCGAACCGTCGCCGCTCCGTCCGCCATGACCGCCGATCGCGGCGCCCACCAGCCGCCTCTCGAAGGACAGCAGTATCTGTTCGAGATCCGTGGCGTCGAAGGACCTCGCATCCGTCCCGAGACTGATTCCGGCCGTCTCGGACATACCCCACACATCGAAGGTGAGCTTCCCGGAGTTCGTGTCGACGGGTTTGGGGAAACGCCGGTAGCGGCTGGATGCCATGGCTCGTTCGAGGTCCTGCTGTGCGCTGTCCGCGCGAGCCCGGATCAGCGTGCGGGGCGCTATGGGGCGGACGTTGACCACGTACGGATTGTGTGCGGAGCGGCCCAGCTCGGCGGAGACCTCGTCCAGGGACCTGGCGTGGCGGTCGGGCTTTCGCAGGCTGACGGAGGAGGACCGGACGAGTGCCGCGTCGACGGCCCGGCACAGCGCCGGGAACCGGTCGCCGCCCAGGGACGTGTCGACCGGGACGAGGGCCCGGCCGGCGATATGGGCCACCGCCTCGCGGCCGAAGGCGGTCTGCCGGTTGGCCATCACGGTGTTGAACACGCAGTTGCCGATGCCGAGGTGCTCGGCGAGCGCGCACGCGTACGCGGCTTGCAGGACGGCGGCCACGGATGTCCGGTACTGCTTCGCCAGAGCGGCTGCCGCGAGCGCGACCGCCGTCGAGTCGAGGCACACGAAGTTGTAGACGGCGTCCCCGTCGCGGCTCGCGGGCGCCAGGAGTTCGGGCATGGCCGACTGACGGAGCATGGCCCGGTCATGGATGTCGACACGATGGGCGTGCCGCAGCCCCGAAGGGCTGCTTTCGAAGCTCGCGATCTGCCGCGGCTGCCACCCCGAACCGAGATCGGCACCCGGATCGGCGGCCAGTCGGGCTATGTTCTCGGCCACGATCCGGCCGGCCGTCGTGTCCGCCGAGAAATGGTGCAACGACAGCGCGACGTGGATGGGCCTGCCGTCCACGGTGACGACGGCGGCGCGCAACGGCAGGTCGTCCGGGGCGAATCCGGGCTCCGCCAACCGGAGGGTGAAGGCGCTCAGCTCGTCGTAGTCCGGCGGGGCGTCGGAGGCGTACTCGTCGACCTGGAGCACCCCGGAAGCCACGACGACCGCGCGCGGGTGCCCGTCCGCGTCCCGTGGATACAGCGTGCGCAGCGCCTCGAAGTGGGCCATGACCGTGGCGAAGGCATGGAGCACCGCGGCCAGGTCGGGCGTGCCGTCGAGTGCCCGGCCCATCCGTACGTTCCTGTTGCGGGGGCCGTGGAGATGGGGGTGGCATCCCTCGCGTTCATGGGCCTTCTGCGACCAGGTCAGTTCATGTTCGCCGGCGGTGCCGGCGGCGAAGACGACGTCATGGCGTGCGATCTGTCGCATACCCGCCCCGGCCCCCCTCCGGTACGTCACCCCGCGCTGCGTACACGTCGAAGCGCTTCGACGTTGGCATGATCCCGCGTCGTGTGTCAATCACAAGTCGTCCAGCAGTCGCAAGTCGTCTCTCCGGCGTTGCCGCACCTTTCTGAGAGGTGATCAGAAGACCAGCTCACCTGTGCCAAAGCCGTATAGAGGGTGGGGCCGTACCGCCACCCTCGACCGTGCCTGTTACCGGAACGTGACCTGGACGGCCCGTTGTCGAGCCCGGAAACAGAGTCTTAGTGTCACCGAACGTCGAAGCGCATCGATTCGGATTCCTCCCGCCCTGGGCCGCAACGACATGAGCATGAGCCGCCGAGCCGTCCTGCGAACTCCCCGACAGCGCGGTAACCGAGGCGGGTTGCCTCACTTATCCCGCACCCGAAAGGCAGTACCCGTCATGACCCGTGTCCCGCACCTCTCCCGCCGAGGACTGCTGGCCGCCGGCGCGACCGCGGCCGCACTCCCTGTGCTCGCCCCGTCCGGGGCCTCCGCTGCGACCGCCGCGTCCGCTCGCGCGACCGGGAAGCTCAGACGCACGCCCTACACCTTCCGCAACGCGGAGATAGTCGGCGGCGGCTTCGTCACCGGCATCGTCTTCAACCAGAGCGAACCCGGACTGGTGTACGCCCGTACCGACATCGGCGGCGCCTACCGCCTCGACACGGCGTCCCGGCGGTGGATCCCCCTCACCGACTGGATCGGCTGGGACGAGTACGGACACACCGGCATCATCAGCATCGCCACCGACGAGATCGACCCCGACCGCGTCTACCTGGCGGCGGGCACCTACACCCTCCCCGAGTGGGACCCGAGCATGGCGGCGATCCTGCGCTCGACCGACCGCGGCCGCACCTGGAAGACCACGCCCCTGCCGTTCCGGCTGGGCGGCAACATGCCCGGCCGGGGCATCGGCGAGCGGCTGGTGATCGACCCCAACCGCAACAAGATCCTCTACCTCGGAGTGCGCGGGGGCCACGGGCTGTGGCGCAGCACCGACCACGGCAAGACCTTCGCGAAGGTGACCGGCTTCCCCAACGCGGGCAACTTCGTCATCGACCCCACCGACCCCGACGGCTACAACGGCGACAACCTGGGCGTGCTGCAAGTCGTCTTCGACAAGCGCACCGGCAGAGCGGGCAGGGCCACCCGGACCCTCTACGTCACCGTCGCCGACAAGGACAACATCCTGTACCGGTCCACCGACGCGGGAGCGACCTGGGAACGCGTCCCCGGGCAGCCCACCGGCTTCATCCCGCACCACGCGGTCCTCGACCACGTCGGCGGCTATCTGTACCTGGCGACCAGCGACACCGCCGGCCCGTACGAAGGCTTCAAGGGCGACGTGTGGAAGCTGGACACCGCCACCGACACCTGGACCCGCATCAGCCCGGTCCCGTCCACCAGCGACGACAACAAGTGGGGTTACAGCGGCCTGACCATCGACCGGCAGAACCCGGACACCCTGATGGTGTCCACCCAACTCCTCTGGTCCCCCGACTGCATCCTCTTCCGCTCCACCGACGGCGGCGCGAGCTGGACCCGCGCGTGGGACCTGGACACGAACTCCGAGCGCACCCTGCGCTACGACATCGACATCTCCGCCGCCCCCTGGCTGACCTGGAACGCCTCGCCGTCGCTTCCCGAGATGGCCCCCAAGCTGGGCTGGATGATGGAGTCCGTCCAGATCGACCCCTTCGACTCCGACCACTTCATGTACGGCACCGGAGCGACGATCTACGGCGCCGACAACCTGACCGACTGGGACAGCGGTGGCACGGTGCACCTGTCCGTACGGGCCCAGGGGTTGGAGGAAACCGCCGTCATGTGTGTGATCAGCCCACCCGTCGGCGCGGCACACCTCTTCTCCGGCGTCGGCGACGTCGGCGGCTTCCGGCACACGGACTTCCGCAAGGCGCCGAAGATGTACGACAGCCCGACCTTCGGCGGCACCCCGGCCCTGGACTACGCGGAGCTGGCGCCCCACACCATCGTCCGGGTCGGCCACCCCACCAGCGGCTGGACGCAGCACTTCGGCATCTCCACCGACAGCGGTGACACCTGGACGCCGTCGCGCAGTGAGCCGGCCGGCATCACCGGTCCCGGAGTCGAGGACCAGGCCGTCGCCATCAGCGCCGACGGCAGACGGATCGTCTGGTCACCGGCCGGAGCGCCGGTCAGCTGGTCCGACGACCACGGAGCGACCTGGACGGCGTCGAAGGGGCTGCCGGCCGGGGCCCCCGTGCGCTCCGACCGCGTGAACCCGGCGAAGTTCTACGCCTACGGCTCCGGCGTCTTCTACCTCAGCACGGACGGCGGCAAGAGCTTCAAGGCCACGGCGGCGACCGGTCTGCCCGTCGCGGGCAACGTCCGGTTCAAGCCGGTACCGGGCCACGAGGGCGACATCTGGCTGGCCGGCGGCACCACCAAGCCCACCACCCCCACACCGTACGGGCTGTGGCGGTCCACCGACTCCGGAACGTCGTTCACCAGGTTCGAAGCGGTGGACCAAGGCGATGTCGTCGGATTCGGCAAGGCCGCGCCCGGCGCCACGTACCCCGCCGTCTACACCAGCTCCAGGATCCACGGCGTGCGCGGCATCTTCCGGTCCGACGACGCGGGCCGGACCTGGATCCGCATCAACGACGACCGGCACCAGTACGCCTGGACCGGCAACACCATGACCGGAGACCCCCGGATCTACGGTCGCGTCTACTTCGGGACGAACGGACGCGGAGTCATCTACGGCGACCCCAGGTGAGGTTCGGCCTCCGGCCGCCCCGCACCGCACCCGCCGTCCCGAAGGGGAGACCGACGTGGCCCTGCCGCCAGGGCAGGGCGGCCGACCTCTCCTCTCCTGTGTGATCCCCCCACTCAGCACACATTCCGGAGGGCTGATGAAATTCCGTATCGGCTGGGCCGCGCTGCTCGCGGCTCTGGCTCTCGTCATCACCCTGCCGAACTCGGCAGTGGCAGCGTCACAGACGTACTGGTTCAAGCACTACTCGACCGGCGGCAACGCCTCGACGTGGTACGCCAACGACAACTCCTGGGGTGTGAACTCCCCGACCGGCACCGGCTTCGTCGCCATGGTCAACGGCAAGGACTGGGGCTGGTCGTCCCCGGTGACCACGCTCCCCAAGAAGATCGGCGCCGTAAACCCCAACAACAACTCGTGGTTCAGCCAGTCGGCGTGGCCGAAGTCCGGCTCGCGCTACAACGCCACGTACGACATCTTCATCGACCCCTACCCCGAGCCGAACAACCGCAACTCCAAGACCGAGCTCATGATCTGGCTCAACTGGACCAACACCCAGCCGCTGGCCGACCGCTACGACGGGAACGGCAACGCGATCCCGACCGTGACCAACGTCAGCCTGGGCGGCCGCAGTTGGGACATCTACGATTACAGCTGGCCGAACGGCGACCACACCCTCAGTTTCCTGGACAGGAGCAGGTCCGGCTGGTGGTCCGGCAGCCTCACCCCGTTCTTCGACTACGGCAAGAGCAAGGGTCTCTACACCAACGACCACTACCTCAACAGCGTCATGGCCGGCTGGGAATTCGGGCCGGGTGACTACACCGCCCACTCCTGGGGCGCCGTGGGCTTCTGACGCCTCGCTGCCCTTGCGCGTCACCGCACCGCACACACCACCGTGCTCGCCGTCGGGTTCGACGGCGAGCACGGCCTGTACCGAGACGGAAAGGACACCATGGAGAACGAGCAGCGGAGCTTCCGCTGGGGTCACGACGCCCTGCACCTCGAGTTCGTCATCGGCGACGACGGCAGCACCCGCCTGACGCATCTCGGACTGCCCGGCGAAGCGGGCGGCGACCCCGGTGCGTCCCTGCCGCTGGTCGAGGTGACGGCCGCGGGTCACGGCCGTGGCTGGTCGGGCAGCCGCCTCATCGGGACCACTCTCGGGGAGCGGCTGCGCCACCGGGCCCACAGCGCGGCCCGCGACGGCGACTGGCTCACACTGATCGTGCATCTTCACGACCCGGAAACCGGATTGGCCGCGGAGGTGACCTACCGGTCGCCGGACGGCATCCCCGTGCTCCGCGGCGAAGTGACCCTGCGCAACGAAGGGCAGACCACGCTGCACCTGGAGTCGGTCAGCTCGCTCGCGGTGGGCTGCCTCACCCCGCGGGACCCGGCGGCCGTCGACGCCGCCGACCTGCTGTGGGCGGACAACGACTGGCTCGCCGAGTGCCGCTGGCAGCGACAGCCGATGCGCCGGACCACACCCGTCCTCAGCGGACGCGTGAAGTACGGCCACGGCAAGGCCGGCTTCGCCCTGAACGGCCAGGGCACCTGGTCCAGTTGTGGGCACCTCCCCATGGGCGGCCTGACGGACCGGCGTACCGGCCGCACCTGGGTGTGGCAGATCGAGCACAACGGCGGCGGCTGGCGCTGGGAGTGCCAAGAGCACGACCGGGCGGCCTACGCGGCCCTGTTCGGGCCCACCGACACCGATCACGGCTGGCGGCACCCCCTGGAACCCGGCGCCGCCTTCCGCACCGTACCCGCCGCCCTCTCCTTCAGCGCCGACGGCGGCCTCGACGCCGCGTTCGCCGCGCTGACCCGCTACCGCCGCGCCCAGCGCCGCCCGCACCCCGACCACCAGCGCCTGCCCGTCATCTTCAACGACTACATGAACTGCCTGATGGGCGACCCCACCACCGACAAGCTGCTGCCACTGATCGACGCGGCGGCCGAGGCCGGCGCCGAGTACTTCGTCATCGACGCGGGCTGGTACGACGGCGACAACGGCGGCTGGTGGACCACCGTCGGCGCCTGGGAACCGGCCGCCTCCCGCTTCCCCGGCGAGAAGGGGATCCACGAGGTGCTGGACCGTATCCGGGAGCGCGGCATGGTGCCCGGCCTGTGGCTGGAGCCGGAAGTCATCGGCGTGCACAGCCCCATGGCCGAGTCCCTGCCCGACGAGGCGTTCTTCCGTCGCGACGGCGTCCGCCTCACGGAGACCGGCCGGCACCACCTGGACCTGCGCCACCCCGCCGCCCGTGCCCACCTGGACCGCGTGGTGGACCGCCTGGTCGGGGAGTGGGGCGTCGGCTACCTCAAGCTCGACCACAACATCGACCCCGGCTCCGGCACCAGCGCCCACCCCGGCGAGACCCCGGGCGCCGGTCTGCTCGGCCACAACCGGGCGCACCTCGACTGGCTCGACGGCATCCTGGACCGCTACCCGAACCTGGTGGTGGAGAACTGCTCCTCCGGCGGCATGCGCTGGGACCACGCGCTGCTGTCGCGGCTGCAGCTGCAGTCCACCAGCGACCAGCAGAACCTCCAGCTCTACGCGCCCATCGCGGCCTCCGCCCCCACCGCCGTCACCCCCGAGCAAGGCGCCGTCTGGGCCTACCCGCTGCCGGAGGACTCCCTGGACGAGGTGGCCTTCACCATGGCCAACGCGCTCCTCGGACGCATCCACCTCTCCGGCCACCTGCCCGAACTGGAGCCCGAGGCCCGCGCCCTGGTCCACGAGGCGGTCGCCGTGTACAAGGCCATCCGCGCCGACCTGCCGCAGGCCGTACCGTCCTGGCCACTCGGTCTCCCCGCCTGGGACGACCCCTGGATCGCCCTTGCCCTGCACACCCCCACCACCACCTACCTCACCGCCTGGCGCCGCCCCGGCGCCGACCCCTCCG
>NZ_JAKEIP010000021.1 GCF_021474425.1 Streptomyces muensis
ACCCCCACCCCCAGCGCTCCCGCTGACCTTCGTACCTCAAGGAGTCGATCCATCATGGCGAGCGAAGCGCCGACGACCGCTCATGTCTCCGATCTCGACTGGCTGATGAGCGGCCTCGTGCAGCGTGTCCCGCACACCACCAGTGCGGTGCTCCTCTCCTGCGACGGGCTTGTGAAGTCGGTTCACGGCCTCGACCCGGACAGCGCGGACCACATGGCCGCCCTGGCCTCTGGCCTGTACTCCCTGGGCCGTAGCGCCGGGGTCCGGTTCGGCGACGGCGGAGACGTGCGCCAGGTCGTCGTCGAACTCGACTCGACCCTGCTCTTCGTGACCACGGCCGGTTCCGGCACGTGTCTCGCGGTGCTGGCCGGCCGTGAGGCCGACGCCGCGGTGCTCGGCTACGAGATGGCGATGCTGGTCAAGAGCGTCCGCCCGTACCTGGTCACCGCTCCCCGGCAGCACTCCGTCGAACCCTCGGCGATGAGGCCTTGAACGTGACGGCGGCCGGCGACGGGCCCTGGCTCGACGACGCGGCCGGACGGCTGGTGCGCCCTTTCACGGTCAGCAACGGCCGTACCCGGCCCACCATCGCGCTCGATCTCATGTCGCAGGTCATGGCCACCGGGGCGACCCCCCTCGGCTACCTCGGCCCCGAGCACGAGCAGGCACTCGACCTGTGCCGCGCCCCCGTCTCGGTCGCCGAGGTCGCCGCCCACCTGAAGCTGCCGGCCGCGGTCACCAAGGTGCTGCTGTCGGACCTCGTCGACTGCGGGGCGCTCACCACCAAGCCCCCCGAGTTCCACCACAACCCGACTGACCGGGCCCTTCTGGAGGCAGTGCTCGATGGACTACGACGACAGCTCTGACCCCTTCCCCACCGCACTGAAGATCTTGGTGGCAGGAGGGTTCGGGGTAGGCAAGACGACCTTCGTCGGCGCGGTGAGCGAGATCGCGCCGCTCAGCACGGAGGAACTGCTCACCACGGTCAGCGCCGCGACCGACAGCCTCGAAGGTGTCGAGAACAAGGTCGAGACGACGGTGGCCATGGACTTCGGCCGCATCACGCTCGACCCGGAACACGTCCTGTATCTGTTCGGCACACCCGGACAGGAACGGTTCTGGTTCATGTGGGACGAACTCTCGGAGGGCGCGCTCGGCGCGGTCATCCTCGCCGACACCCGGCGCCTGGAGGACTGCTTCGCAGCCGTCGACTTCTTCGAGCAACGAGGCCTCGGCTTCATCGTCGCGATCAACGAGTTCGACGGCTCCTACCGCTACGACCCGGAGGAGGTCCGAGCCGCGATCGACCTCGACCCGCAGATCCCGGTCGTCCGCTGCGACGCCCGGATCTCCAGCTCCGGTGTCCAGACCCTGCTGACCCTGGTCCGGCACCTCATCGCCCACGCGCCGGCACCCGCACCGAGTCACGGCGCCCACATGTGACATCCGCACACACAGCACGGAGCCGCATATGACCTACGCCCACAGCGACGGAACCCGCCCATGAGCTACGGCCCACCTCACCCGGTCGCCCGCCTGCTGCTCACCCCCGAGGACAAGGAGGCCCCCACCCGCGCACAGCGGCTCTTCCAACTGGGCCTGGGAGAACACCCCGATCCGGCCCTGGACGTCTTCGCGGACCATCTTGCCGAGCTCACCGGGGCGCCGTACGCCATGGTCAACTTCGTCGGCGAGAACCGGCAGTTCTTCGCCGGCCTGCATGTGCGGCCGGCCGTGCGTCTCGCTCGGGGCGACGACGCCAAGCCGGTGCCGGGCCGCCATATGGCCCGGGACCATGGGTTCTGCCCCCATGTGGTCGTCCGACACAAGGCGCTGGTTCTGGAGGACGTCCGCGACTATCCGCGGTTCGCCGGGAACCCGATCGTCGACGAGTTCGGCATCCGCTCCTATCTGGGTGCCCCGCTCATCGACTCCACGGGTATGGCGCTGGGCACCGTGTGCGTCGTCGACGTGGAGCCGCGGCCCTGGGGGAAGGCGGGGCTGGAGACCATCAAGGCGTCCGCTGCGGAACTGGTGATGCGGCTGGAGCGGCGGGCGGCGGACGGGCTGCCCCTCTAGCCCCTGCCTGTCGATGGCGGAGGGCGTGAAGGAAAGCTGTGGCGCCGCTTAAGAAATCCTCGATGGACCTGGGCGCCGCCGTACGGCAGATTCTTGTGCGATTCCACCCCCCTCCCCGGCCACGGGCGCTTCAGGCATGCCCGCGGCCGGGACTCACGCACAGGAGCCGTACCGTTGAAGGCGCTGGTCAAGGAGAAGGCGGAGCCCGGGCTCTGGCTCGCGGACGTGCCGGAACCGGCCGTGGGACCCGGTGACGTACTCATCAAGGTGCTGCGCACCGGCATCTGTGGCACCGATCTGCACATCCGTTCCTGGGACGGCTGGGCACAGCAGGCGATCCGCACGCCGCTCGTGCTCGGGCACGAGTTCGTGGGCGAGGTCGTCGAGGTCGGGCGCGACGTCGGTGAGATCGCCGTCGGCGACCGGGTCAGCGGCGAGGGCCATCTGGTGTGCGGCAAGTGCCGCAACTGCCTGGCCGGGCGTCGCCATCTGTGCCGGGCCACGATCGGTCTCGGCGTCGGACGGGACGGTGCCTTCGCCGAGTACGTCGCCCTGCCGGCCGCCAATGTGTGGGTGCACCGTGTGCCCGTCGACCTCGATGTGGCCGCGATCTTCGACCCGTTCGGCAACGCCGTGCACACCGCGCTGTCGTTCCCGCTGGTCGGCGAGGACGTCCTGATCACCGGCGCCGGTCCGATCGGCCTGATGGCGGCCGCCGTGGCCCGGCACGCGGGGGCGCGCAACGTCGTGATCACGGACGTGAGCGAGGAGCGGCTGGAGCTGGCCCGCAAGATCGGCGTGAGCCTCGCGCTGAACGTGTCGGAGGCGACCATCGGCGACGGGCAGCGTGCACTCGGCCTGCGCGAGGGCTTCGACATCGGCCTGGAGATGTCCGGCCGTCCCGAGGCCATGCGCGACATGATCGCCAACATGACGCACGGCGGCCGTATCGCCATGCTCGGCCTGCCGGCGCAGGAGTTCGCGGTGGACTGGGCCCGGATCGTCACCTCGATGATCACCATCAAGGGCATCTACGGCCGAGAGATGTTCGAGACCTGGTACGCGATGTCCGTCCTGCTGGAGGGCGGCCTCGACCTCGCCCCCGTGATCACCGGCCGCTACGGCTACCGCGACTTCGAGGCGGCGTTCGCCGACGCGGCGAGCGGCCGTGGCGGCAAGGTCATCCTGGACTGGACCGACTGAGCCACCGCGCACGCCCCCCGCGTGAGTCCCCGTGCACGCCCCCGCGTAAGTCCTCTGCTTTTCTAGGAGCTCTCTGATGTTCGACTCCGTGCGCGACGACCTGCGCGCAACCCTCGACGAGATCCGCGCCGCCGGTCTGCACAAGCCCGAGCGGGTCATCGACACCCCGCAGTCCGCGACCGTCAACGTCAGCGCGGGCGGCCGTCCCGGCGAGGTCCTCAACTTCTGCGCCAACAACTACCTCGGTCTCGCCGACCACCCCGAGGTGATCGCCGCCGCCCACGAGGCGCTGGACCGCTGGGGCTACGGCATGGCGTCGGTCCGCTTCATCTGCGGCACGCAGGAGGTCCACAAGGAACTGGAGGCACGGCTGTCCGCGTTCCTCGGCCAGGAGGACACGATCCTGTACTCCTCCTGCTTCGACGCCAACGGCGGCGTCTTCGAGACGCTGCTCGGCCCGGAGGACGCGGTCATCTCCGACGCCCTGAACCACGCGTCGATCATCGATGGCATCCGGCTGTCCAAGGCCCGCCGCTTCCGCTACGCCAACCGTGATCTGGCCGACCTGGAACGGCAGTTGAAGGACGCCGCCGACGCCCGCCGCCGCCTGATCGTCACCGACGGCGTGTTCTCCATGGACGGCTATGTGGCGCCGCTGGCCGAGATCTGCGACCTCGCCGACCGCTACGACGCCATGGTCATGGTCGACGACTCGCACGCCGTCGGCTTCGTCGGCCCCGGTGGCCGCGGCACGCCCGAGCTGCACGGCGTCATGGACCGCGTCGACATCATCACCGGCACGCTCGGCAAGGCGCTCGGCGGCGCCTCCGGCGGCTACGTCGCCGCCCGCGCCGAGATCGTCGCCCTGCTGCGCCAGCGCTCCCGGCCGTACCTGTTCTCCAACACCCTTGCCCCGGTGATCGCGGCGGCCTCCCTCAAGGTGCTGGACCTGCTGGAGCAGGCGGACGACCTGCGTGTCCGGCTGGCCGGGAACACCGCGCTGTTCCGCCGCCGTATGAACGAGGAGGGCTTCGCCGTCCTCCCCGGCGACCACGCCATCGCCCCGGTGATGATCGGGGACGCGGCGGTCGCCGGCCGGATGGCGGAGCTGCTGCTGGAGCGCGGTGTGTACGTGATCGGCTTCTCCTACCCCGTGGTGCCCCAGGGCCAGGCCCGTATCCGGGTCCAGCTGTCCGCCGCGCACTCGACGGACGACGTCAACCGTGCCGTGGACGCCTTCGTCGCGGCCCGCGCGGAACTGGAAGGCTGACGTCCGGGGACCTCCAGACCTTGCGATAATCGATCTCATGATCGAAGCGCGGCGGCTCCACATCCTCCGTGCGGTGGCTGACCACCGCACGGTGACGGCGGCTGCCGCCGCGCTGTATCTGACCCCTTCGGCGGTCTCCCAGCAGCTCACGGCCCTGGAGCAGGAGACCGGTCACCGCCTCGTCGAGCGCGGCGCCAAGGGCGTACGGCTGACCCCGGCCGGCGAGATCCTGCTCAACCACACCAACGCCGTCCTCGCCCAGCTGGAGCGGGCGGAAGCGGAGCTCGCGGCGTACGACTCGGGTGCGGCCGGCACGGTCACCGTCGCCGCGTTCGCGACCGGCATCGCCCAGGTCGTCGCGCCCGCGGTGGCCCGCCTCGCCGGGACGTTCCCCGGCATCCGCATCCGCGTCCAGGACGCCGAGGGCGACGCCAGCCTGCCGATGGTGCTGGACCGGCAGGTCGACATCGCGGTGGCCGTCGAGTACCGGGGTGCGCCACCCGCCGACGACCCGCGCCTGGCGCACGTACCGCTGTACGCCGAACCCTTCGACGCGGTCGTCCCGGTGAGTCACCGGCTGGCCGACACGGCCGAGGTCCCGCTCGCCGAGTTGGCCAAGGACCCCTGGATCGGCCCGTACCCCGGCAATCCCTGCCATGACGTGGTCGTCCTGGCCTGCGAGAGCGCCGGCTTCCAGCCGCGCCTCGAACACTCCTCGGACGACTTCCGCGCGGTCGTCGCCCTCGCCTCGGCCGACGCGGGCGTCGCGCTCGTGCCGCGCTCGGCCTTGCGCGGCATGGACCTCACGGGGGTCGTCGTACGGCCCGTGGACGGGGTGGCGCCCACCCGCCGGGTGTTCGCGGCCGTACGGCGAGGCGCCGAGGAGCACCCGTTGATCCGACCCGTGCTGGAGGCGCTCGGGGAAGCGGCGGGGGAGTGAGCGGTCCGTAACGCCGACGTTTCATATCTGGGATAGCGTCCCAGATATGAAACAAGGAAGTGCGGACGGCGTCGAAGCCCCGGACCCCGTCGACGCCCGTCTCGGTGCCCGTCTGGCCGAGTTGCGGGCCGAACGCGGCTGGTCCCTGGGCGAGTTGGCGGAGCGCAGCGGCATCAGCCGCTCGACGCTGTCCCGTGCCGAGCGCGCGGAGATCAGCCCCACCGCCTCGCTGCTGAACCGCCTGTGCCATGTGTACGGGCGGACCATGTCCCAGCTGCTCAGCGAGGTCGAGGCCGAGCCGGCGCTGCTGGTGCGGGCGGCCGGGCAGCCGGTGTGGGAGGACCGTTCCTCCGGATTCGTACGCCGATCGGTGTCGCCGCCGCACACCGGGCTGCGCGCCGAACTCGTCGAGGGACGGCTCGGCCCGGGCGCCGACATCGCCTACGACCGTCCTCCCGTGCCCGGCCTCGAGCAGCACATCTGGGTGCTGGAAGGGGCGCTCGACGTGACGGTTCAGGAGACCGAGCACCATCTCGACACCGGGGACTGTCTGCGGATGCGGGTGTGGGGTGCCACGCGCTTCCGGTGCGCCGGGCCCGAGACGGTGCGCTATGTGCTGGCGGTGGTGCTGCCGTGAACGTGACACGACTGGACGAGGCCCAACTCCTGGAGCGGATCGAGGACTTGGCCGACCTGCTGGTGGACACGGTGACGGGCGGAGCCTCCGTCGGATTCCTCGCGTCCCTTGACCGTACGGCGGCCTTGGCCTGGTGGAAGGAGCGCGCCGCGGCGGTGGCCACGGGGCAGCTCGCCGTCTGGGCGGCAGGTGAGGACGGGCGGACTGTCGGCACGGTCAGTCTGGCCTTCGCAGACAAGCCCAACAGCCGTCACCGCGCCGAGCTGGTCAAGCTGATGGTGCGCCGGGACGCGCGGGGCCAGGGCCTCGGCCGCACCCTCCTGACGACCGCGGAACAGGCGGCGGTCAGCGCCGGGGTCACTCTCCTCCACCTGGACACCGAGACCGACAGCCTCGCCGAGCGCCTGTACGGCTCGGCCGGCTGGACCCGGGCCGGAGTGATCCCCGACTACGCGGCGAGCCCGGACGGGGTGCTGCGGCCGACGACGATGTACTACAAGCACGTGTGACCGGCCGAGGCGGACGGGCGGTGTGAGAGGCCGGTTGTCAGTGCCGCGTGGAACACTCGCCGGCGTTGACCGACCACACGGCAGCGGGCCGTACACCAAGGGGATTGCCTGCGATGGGCGTGAGCATTTCGTTCGTCAGCGCTACGACGGAGGAGCTGGACAGGGCGGAGCAGGACCCGAGTTGGGCCGATCAGTTCCACGGCGAGCTGTACTCCGGCGACCTGTACCCGATGCCCGGTCGCCTCTACGGCGGCCCCGACAGGGACTTCGCCGGCCTCCAGTTCCTGTTCGACGAGGCCGAGCTGTCACTGGAGTTCGTGATGGACGGGTTCCAGATCCTGGAGGACGGCACCCTGTTCGGGTGGACCGCGGAACAGATCGACGGCGTGGCACGGGAACTTCGGGCGACGCCGTGGGAGAGGCTGGCGTCCCACTACGACCCGGAGCGGATGGCGAAGCAGGACGTGTACCCCAACATGTGGAGATTCGACCCGGAGGGCCGGCTGGACGGGCTCGAGGCCACCTATGAGGAGTTGGTCGCGTTCTTCGGAGAGGCGGCGGATCGGGGTCTCGGGGCGTTCATGAGCTTCAGTTTCTAGGGTCCCGTTCGCGAAAATCCCTCTCACCAGGTGATTGTCAGTGCCAGCGGCTACCGTGCGTGTCATGCCGGATGCCGAAGACGTACGCCGTATCGCCCTCTCTCTGCCGGACACGACGGAGAAGATCGCCTGGAGCATGCCCACCTTCCGGGTCGCGGGCAAGATGTTCGCCACGCTGCCCGAGGAGGAGACGTCCATCGCCGTGCGCTGCCCCAAGGAGGAGCGCGACGAACTGGTCATGGCCGAGCCGGGCAAGTTCTGGATCGCCGACCATGAGGCGCAGTTCGCCTGGGTCAGGGCCCGGCTCGCGGCCCTGGAGGACGAGGACGAACTGCGCGACATCCTGGCCGACTCCTGGCGTCAGGCGGCACCTCCGAAGCTGCTGGACGCGTATCCGGAGCTGGGGATGCCGACGGGCGAGTAGGAGCGGGAGCGCACCCGGTGTGGTCGTGCGACTTCGGTCCGTGCTTCGAGAGCGGGCGTGCGGAGTGCAGCCCGAGCCGCGCAGGCAGGCGGTGCGGCCGGTGGCACGCATAAACGAGTGCGCGACCACCGACCCGAGTGCGGTATTGTTTCCATGCACGTTCGGCCGGGGGAAACCCCAGGTCAGACGGGCACCGGGACGTGGCGCAGCTTGGTAGCGCACTTGACTGGGGGTCAAGGGGTCGCAGGTTCAAATCCTGTCGTCCCGACGGTGCGAAGGGTCTTCGCAGGCGAGAGCCTGTGAGGGCCCTTTCTGCTGTCCGGCCGCGGGCTCAGGCCGTCGCCGCGCCGAACCACCTGGGCAGATGGTCGAGCAGATCCCGCTGGTCGTCGCCGGCCCAGGCGATGTGGCCGTCCGGGCGTAGGAGTACCGCGGGTGCGGGCAGTTCCTCGCTGGTGTCGACGACATGGTCGATCCGGTCGGACCAGCCCGCCGTCGAGAGGCTGCCGGTCTGGTCGAGGAGGAGTCCGCGGCCCGTGTGCATCAGGTCGTAGAGGCGGCGCTGCTTCAGCTGCAGGTCCCGTAGGCGGCGGCCGAGCAGGTCGTGGCCGGCGCCGAAGTCGTAGCGGACGGCGGTCGCGATGATCTTCTCGGTCAGGTACCGGCTCACGTCGTCGAAGTCCATCAGCTCCGACAGCAGCCGACGCACCGCCTGCGGACCCGGCTCGGGGGACAGCAGCTCCATCTGTGCCCGGGTGTTGTCCAGCACGTCGGCGGCCACCGGGTGTCGCTCGGCGTGGTAGGTGTCCAGCAGTCCCTCCGGGGCCCAGCCGGCGACGGTGGCGGCCAGCTTCCAGCCGAGGTTGAACGCGTCCTGGATACCGAGGTTGAGCCCCTGACCGCCGACCGGCGGGTGGATGTGGGCCGCGTCGCCGGCCAGCAGCACCCGGCCGACCCGGTAGCGGTCGGCGAGCCGCGTGGCGTCGCCGAAGCGGGACAGCCACCGCGGTGAGTGCACGCCGAAGTCGGTGTCGGCGAACGCTCGCAACTGTCGTTTGAACTCGTCCAGGGTCGGTGGGGCCGAGCGGTCGTCGGCCACTCCCTCGGCGGGCACGACGACGCGGAACACCCCGTCGCCGACGGGTCCGAGGCCGAACCGCTTCTCGGTCTTGCGGACTTCCGTCATCACGGCGGTCACCGTCTCCGGCGGTGCGGTCACCTCCATCTCGCCCAGCAGCGTGTCGACCCTGCTCGGCTCGCCGGGGAAGCCGACGCCGATCAGCTTGCGCACCGTGCTGCGGCCGCCGTCGCAGCCGACGAGGTGGCGCGAGCGCAGGTGCGTGCCGTCGGCCAGCTCGACGGTCACCCCGTCCTCGTCCTGGCTCAGCCCGACCAGCTCGCAGCCGCGCCGGATCTCGGTGCCGAGCTCCGCGGCGCGCTCGGCCAGAAGGCGGTCGGTGGTGGTCTGCGGGATGCCGAGGACGTACGCGTGCGCGGTGTCCAGCCGGTCGGGCGCCGGCTTGTGGATGCCGGCGAAGAACCCGCCGAGCGGGTGCCGCTGCCCCTGGGCGAGGAAGCGGTCCAGCAGGCCGCGCTGGGCCATCACCTCGATGCTGCGTACGTGCAGGCCCAGCGACCGCACGAACGGAGGCGGTTGTGCGTCCCTCTCCAGCACGACCACGTGCACGCCGTGCAGCCGCAACTCGGCTGCGAGCATCAGGCCGGTCGGTCCGCCGCCGGTCACGATCACGTCGATCATCACTACACCCATTTCCGCAGGCAGTGGCTTCGGCCGGAGATTCTGCGGTATGAGAGGGGCCTTGCCGCAAGCCCCCCGGTGCGCTATATGTTGAGAGTGGCAAGGAGTGGGTGACCTCCTTGCCTTTGTCTTTGTCGCCCTCCGGCAGCGTCAGACCACGCAGCCCACATGGGCCAGCGCCTGCTTCAGCAGCACCCCGTGGCCGCCCGGCATCTCGCTCTGCACCGCCGGGGACAGCGCCTCCTGCGGGCTGAACCAGACCAGGTCGAGGGCGTCCTGGCGGGGACGGCAGTCGCCGGTGACCGGGACGATGTAGGCCAGGGAGACGGCGTGCTGACGCGGGTCGTGGTACGGCGTGATGCCCTGCGTCGGGAAGTACTCCGCGACCGTGAACGGCTGCAGAGAAGTCGGCACCCGGGGGAGTGCCACCGGGCCGAGGTCCTTCTCCAGGTGGCGCAGGAGGGCGTCGCGGACCCGTTCGTGGTGCAGCACGCGGCCGGAGACCAGGGTCCGGCTGACCGTTCCGTCCGGTCCGATGCGCAGCAGGAGGCCGATGCTGGTGACCTCGCCGCTGTCGTCGACGCGCACGGGCACGGCCTCGACGTACAGGATCGGCATACGGGCGCGCGCCTGCTCCAGATCGTCGGACGACAGCCAGCCGGGCGTGGTTTCGGTCATGTCAGACATTGCTTGATCATACTTTCCGGGAATTGCGAACGCTCAGTCGCGGTGCGGGCGGGGTTCGGGGGCGGGGACGGGTTGCTGGGGTAAGGGAAGTCCATACAGGCGGCGGGCGTTGTCGCCGGCCGCCCACGCCGCGATCCGCAGCGCGTCCGGCAGGCTCAGGTCGTCGGCGTCCACCCGGGCCTGGAGCAGCTCGCCCAGACCGCGGCGGAACGCCAGTGCGCCGAGCGCGTAGAACTCGGCCAGACCATACGCGTCGGAGCTGTACAGCAGCTTGCGGAACGGGGTGATCTCCAGCGCCTCCGACAGGACCGCCCTCGACCGGGCCGGCCCGACATGGTGCAGGGTGAGGCCCACGTCCAGGTACACCTGCTCGAAGACCGCCGCCAGAAAGGCCGCCTGGCGCTGGTAGGGCCAGCAGTGCAGGAGCAGGACGGGGATCGTGCCCTTGGTCAGGTGCAGCCAGTCCGTCAGGCGCGCCGGGTCGACCCGGTGCAGACGGATGTCGTCGTCGCCGAAACCCGTGTGCAGCTGGAGGGGGAGGCCGAGGTCGACGGCGGTCCACAGCAGATGCCGGACCAGGACCGGGTCCACCAGCCGTCCGCCGTCCGCCAGCCACTGCCCGGCCGCCGCGGTGACCTGTGCGTCCGAGGGGCGCGCCGGGTCCAGGTCGAAGCCGGTGCGGTAGGCGGCCACCGACTTCACGGCCACCACGCCGGGACGCCGTACAGCCTCCTCGGCGGCCCGGCGGAACTCGGCGGCGTACGCGTCCGGTTCGACCCCCTCGGCCGCCACCGCCTCGGCGATCACTTCCAGCCGTACGACCTCGTACGCGGTCGCGTCGGCCGTCTCCGCCAGTTCCCGGGGCGTGGTGATGGCGTGCGGGGTGTAACCGGTGTCGACGCAGAAGGCCCGCGTCCCGGCCGCGGCCAGGAGACGCCGGTTCACCTCGTCCCCGCCCAGCTCCGCACGCCGGGCCAGATACGCGTCGACGGGGGCGTGGCGGGGCAGGTCCAGCAGGGGTGCGCAGTGGCGGCGTACGGACACGCCGACCGGGGTGTCGAAGGGCGAGATGCCGGGCCAGGGCTCGCTCTCGGTGAGCAGGGACTCGAAGCCGTGCCGGTCCAGGTCGGCGGTGACGATCCCGTGGCAGTGGTGGTCCACCAGCGGCAGCGCCGCCAGCACCTCGTGGACCGGGCCTGTGGTGCTCACGTCAGTACTGCCAGCGGTAGGCCGCCGCCACCCGGTCGTCGTCCAGCCCGGCCACGGCGGCGAGCTCTCCCTGCCGTACGGCGATGACGGCGTCGGCGAGGACCGGGCCGAGCGCGGTGCGCAGCGGCTCGTCGGTACGGAACTCCTCGACGGCCTCACCGAGGGAGGTCGGCAGCCTGCGGACCCCTTTGGCGGCGGCCTCCTCCGCACTCAGGTGGGCCGGATCGCCGGTGATCTCCGCAGGGAGCCGCGCGTGCGACACCAGGCCGTCCACTCCGGCGGCGATCAGGCAGCCGAGGGCGAGGTACGGGTTGGCGGCCAGGTCCACCGGCTTGACCTCCAGGTTGGCCGCCTGGGCGCGATGGCCCGCCGTGCCCGTGACGACCCGCAGCCCCGCCTCCCGGGTCTCCCGGCCCCACGCGGTGAACACCCCGGCCCACTGCGAGGGCCTCAGGCGCAGATAGCTCGCCGGGCTCGGGGCGGTCACCGCGGTGAGCGCGGGGAGGTGGGCCAGGACGCCGGCCGCGAAGGACTCGGCCTCCGGGCGCATGCCGTGGCGGCGGTCTCCGCCCGCGTGCAGGTTGACACCGTCGCGCCAGGCGGAGAGGTGCACATGACCGCCGTTGCCCACACCCTGCCCGAGGACGGCAGGGGCGAAGGAGACCGCGAGGCCGTGGCGCCGCGCCACCGCCCGGATCGTCTGCCGCACCAGCACGCTGCGGTCGGCCGCCGCCACCGGGTCGAGCGCCGCCACCGACAGCTCGAACTGCCCGGCCGCGTACTCGGGATGCAGCTGCTCGACGTCCACGCCCTGCCGCGCGAGCGCCGCCAGCAGATCGGCGGCCCAGTCGCTCGACTCGACCTGACGGGTGGCGCCGTACGCCGGACCCGTCACCGCCGGCACGAACTCGCCGTCGGCACCGGGAGGCCGGGCGAGGGACCATTCGATCTCGATACTCGTTCTGAAGGTGATGCCGTGGCGGTCGGCGGCCTCCTGGACCGTCCGCCGCAGGAAGGTGCGGCCGCACGCCGGATGCCGCTCGCCTTCCTGGGTGATCCGATCGACCGGCGCCCACGCCCAGCCGGGCTGTGCGGCCAGCTCCACCAGCGCGTCGAGGTCGGGATAGAGACGCAGATCGCCGTCCGGGGAGCCGAGGACGTCGGTGGTGACGACGGAGTCGTCCGCGAGGAACGTGTCGAACACCGGTGACATCCCCACGCCCCAGGCCGCCGCCGAGGCCAGTTTCGCCGTCGGGATGGTCTTCACCCGGCCGATGCCCGCCGTGTCGACGTAGGCCAGGACGATCCCGTGCACGCCGCGCCCGGACAGCTCGCCGCTCAGCGCGTCGGCCCGCTCCACGTCACCGGGACGCCCTCCCGGGACGGGATCGGCAAGGGTGCTCATACGGTCTCCCGGTCTCCTCGACGAGCCCGGCCGGTCGGCCCGGCTCGTTCCGGTTCGTGCGGTCCCTGCTGGGCGTCAGGGTTTCACGGCGACCGCGCCGTACTGCGGCACCGGTGCGGGAGAGTCGGGGGCACGCCACTGCGAACAGGACACCATGCCCGGCTCCAGCAGCTCCAGGCCCTCGAAGAAGACGGCGATGTCCGCGCCGCTGCGGGCCGTGATCGGCGGCGTGGCGTTCTCGTTCCAGAACTTCATCGCCGGGATCTGGCCCTCGCCGCCGAGCTCGGAGTCGAAGGTCGGGTGCGTCAGGACCAGGTGGCTGCCGGAGGGTACGGCGGCCAGGACGCGCCGTACGATCTCGCGGGCCTTGTCGTGGTCGAGGACGAAGTTGAGGATGCCCAGCATCATCACAGCGACGGGCTTGCCGAAGTCCAGGGTCTGCGCGGCGCGTTCGACGATGGCGTCCGGGTCGTGCACATCGGCGTCGATGTAGGCGGTGACGCCCTCGTGGGTGCCGGTCAGCAGGGTGCGGGCGTGCACGAGGACGATCGGGTCGTTGTCGACGTACACGATCCGCGAGTCCGGCGCGACGCGCTGGGCGATCTCGTGGGTGTTGTCCGCCGTCGGCAGTCCGGTGCCGATGTCCAGGAACTGCCGCAGGCCACGCTCCTCGGCCACGAAGCGCACGGCCCTGCCGAGGAAGTCGCGGTCCGCGCGGGCGATGTCCCGGATGATCGGGAACATCCCGGCGACCTGCTCGCCGACCTGCTGGTCGACCTCGTAGTTGTCCTTGCCGCCGATCCAGTAGTTCCACACGCGCGCGTTGTGCGCCACACCGGTGTTCAGCTTCGCCGACCCGCCCGACGGGGTGTGGCCATCACTCACGACTCGTCCTCTCCTCGCACGCACGACCGAAACCGGCCATCGCCGCCATTGTGCCGCCCCGTTGATCACGCTGTCCCGAGAATCGGCAGAGCGAGCGGGGGCGTTGGCGGGTCGGAAGGCGGTGCGAGGAGCGGAGGAGAGGGGAGCAGCTGTCGGCTCCTGGGGTGCGACCTCGCCGGTGCCGCTACTCGATCTCGCTCGGGCTCGCGGCCGGTGTCTTCCCGGCCAGGACGTCCTTGAGGCGCTGGGTGCCGAGCTGCACCGCCTGCTCCATGGAGTCGTGCTCGTCCCCGTCGAGGCCGCCCGACGTGACCGTGATCGCGTTGTTCCCGACGCGTACGGCGGCGACGTCCAGGGTCAGCGTGGCGTCGTTGCCGTCGGTCTCACCCCGCACCGTCACGCGCACGCCCTCACGGGCGTCGCCCACGTCGGGCAGCGAGGTGTCGACGACCTGGACGGTGCGCTCCTCGCCGTTCTCGGTCATCGTGAACTGGTCGCACTCGTCCGGCAGTTGCGCCATCCAGTTCAATGCGCCCTGCGGGTCGGTCCGGTCGTAGGCGGCGACCTGGTACAGCAGACGTGAGTCGCCCTGCGTGAAGCCGCGCAGCGCGTTCGCTCCCGACGGCTTGCCCAGCAGGTTGTCGCCGAAGAGGGAGTCCATGAGCCGCTGGCAGTCGGCCGCGTCGGTCTGGGCGGTGACGAAGTCCGACACGTCGACCGTGCCGATGAGCAGGCTGTCGTGCCAGTTCTCGGCCTCCGTGTCCTTGACCTGAGTCCAGTCGTCCTCGATGTCCGCCTCGGTGATCAGCGCGGTCTGCGCACCGGACTCGGTGAGGGTGGCGGTGGGCGACGACGTGGGTGAGCCGGTGGGTGACGTCGTCGGCGAGGAGGTCGGCTGCTTGCGGGCCGCCGGTGAGGCCGTGACTCCCGAGGACCGTGAACCGTCCTTGTCGCCGTCGGACGAGCAGGCGGCCGTGGTCACCAGGGTGCCCGCCACCAGGGCCGAGGAGAGGACGCGGACGATTCGGGTCGGACGACGGGTCATCGGGGTGCCTCCTGAGAACGTGACGAATGTCCTCAGGGCACCACCGAGCCCGACGGCCCACCACCGGCACCGGCCCGTTCGAGTGAGCCCCGGCTACGGGGCCGCCGCGGGGCCGGGCCCGTGCCTCAGCCGCCCGGCTGCCCGTGCCCGTGCTGCCAGGCCCAGGCCGCGATCTCGACACGGTTCCGGGCGGACAGTTTCAGCTGGACGCTGGACAGGTGGGTCTTGACCGTGGACAGGGAGACGTACAGCTCGGCGGCGATCTCCGCGTTCGTACGGCCGAGGGCGACCAGGCGGACGACGTCGAGTTCGCGGTCGGTGAGGGGTTCCGTGGGAGCGGCCACCGGCTTCACCGGGGCGGCGGAGACTGTCTGCGGGGCGGTGACGTGCTTGAGCAGGCGGACCGTGACGGACGGCGAGACCAGCGAGTCACCGGCAGCGGCGGCGCGGACCGCCTCCGCGAGGAGGGTGGGACCCGAGTCCTTCAGCAGGAACCCGCAGGCGCCGCCGCGCAGGGCGCCGTACACGTACTCGTCGAGGTCGAAGGTGGTCACCACGACCACCCGCATCGGATCGGCCACCTCGGGCCCCGCCAGCAGCCGGGTCGCCTCCAGACCGTCCAGCTTCGGCATCCGGATGTCCAGCAGACACACGTCCGGCCGCTCCCGCCGGGCCAGCGCCACCGCCTCCTCGCCGTCGGCGGCCTCGGCGACCACCGTGATGTCGGGCTGGGCGTCGAGGAAGAAGCGGAAGCCGGTACGGACCATCTCCTGGTCGTCGGCGATGAGGACGCGGATGGGTGCGCCGGGCGGGGTCGGGACGGTCATGGCTCGATCATGCCTCACGGGGTTCGCGCCCAGGGGGTTCGTGCCGTGCGGAGATCGCGGCGGGGATCGCGAGGGCGCCGACGAGGAACTGGCTGTGCCGCGGTTCCACCTTCGCCCGTGCGCCCGGGCACACGCCTCGGCCATAAGGTCGGCATCCGCCGACGCCAGTGACCTGTCCCTGGCCGAACGGCCGATCCCGCGGCTCCCGGCCTCACCTACCGTGATCGGCATGAAGTCCGTATCGTCCCGCGGCTGTGCCCGGGGCCTCGCCGTCGGCGTCCTGCTCGCCGCCTGTGTCGTCGACGTCCTGTACGCGGGTGCCGACGGTACTAGCGTCCTGCCGACCGCGAGCCCCGTCTGGCCGACCCTGGCCGTGCTGTTCGTGGGCCTGGCCGCCGTGCTGTGGCCGGCCGGGCGGCGGCCCGAGTGGCTGACGCCGCAGGTGCGGACGGCTGTGCCCGCCCTCGCCTCGATCCTCTACTCGGCGACGGCGCTCGCGGTGGGCGCGGGGATCCTGTTCGGTCCGGGCCAGGTCCTGCTCCTGCTGTGCCTGCTGTTCGTCGCGGTACGGCACTGTCCGCCGCGCGCTGCCGTGGTCTGCGGGATCCTCGACACGGGCGCGCTGCTGCTGTTGCCGGTGCGGTATCTGGGGGCGTGGAGCGACGAGGCGCTGACCTTCATCGTGGTCGGCCTGGTGCTGATCGGCGTCTTCGCCGGACTCGCGGCGTACTTGCGGACCTTGGACTATCGGCGGGCGGTCGCCGTCAGCGAGACCCGGCGCGCCGAGCGCCTGGCCATCGCGGCCGACCTGCACGACTTCGTGGCCCACCATGTGACCGGGATCCTCGTGCAGACGCAGGTGGCGCGGATGATGGCCCAAGCCCAAGCCCAGACTCAAGGCCAGGTCCAGGCGCAGGCCCAGGCCGAGCCCCAGCTCCAGTCGCTGTCCCAAGCCCAGGACGACCTCGACCCGGTCCTGGCCGGCATCGAACGCGCCGCGACCGAGGCCCTCGCCTCCATGCGCCGTACCGTCGGCGTGCTGCGCGACACCGGCCACGAGGCGGCCGACCACCGCCCGGTCGGCGACCTCGCGGGCATCGCCGAACTCGTCGACGGCTTCACCAGCCCCGTCCAGCAGGTCACCCTGCGCCGCGACCCCGCCGTCTCCGACGACCTCCCCCACGAGGTGCAGGCCGCAGCCTTCCGGGTCGTCCAGGAGGCCCTCACCAACATCCGCCGGCACGCCGCCGACGCCGCCCACGTCGAGGTCGCCCTGCGCGACGACGCCGGACGCCTGGAAGTCTCCGTCACCGACGACGGCCGCGGCGGCACCCAGCTCCCCGCAGCCGCACACGGCGGCGGCTTCGGCCTCGTCGGCCTCAAGGAACGGGTGACCGCACTCGGCGGCGAACTGCACACCGGGCCACGCGCCGAAGCGGGCTGGGAGGTACGGGCGGTACTCCCCACGCGGAAATCCTGAGCGGTCTCGATACCGCGCGGCCCTCACGCGCTGTTCAATGAGAGCGAACACCGCAAGGGTCCCAAGGGTCCCTGCCGGGCGCCCCGAGAGGAGCCATCGATGTCCCCAGCCGTCGTGCCGCAGGTCGGCGCGCGCATCCGGCAGGCGCGCCTCGCCCGTGGGACGAGTCTGCGGGCGCTGGCCCGGGAGATCGGTGTCTCGGCGAGCCTCGTCTCGCAGATCGAGAACGGCAAGAGCCAGCCGTCGGTCAGCACCCTGTACGCCATCACCACGGCCCTCGGCATCTCCCTGGAGTCCCTCTTCGAGGCGGGTGAAGCCACTGACCGTGAACCCGCAGCCACATCCCCCCGGCCGGCGGCCCCCGGCACCGTCCTGCACGCCCTGGCCGCCTTCTCCGCCGATCCCGGCCGCCGGATCGGCCCGCTGGTCACGCCGGACGAGCGGGAGGTGCTGGAGCTGGACTCGGGTGTGGTGTGGGAGCGTCTCGGCCACGTTCCCGGCACCGACGTCGACTTCCTCCAGGTGACGTACCGGCCCGGCGGCGCCTCCTCCAGCTCCGGTGGCCTCATGCGTCACCCGGGTACCGAGTACGGGTGTCTGACCTCGGGCGAGCTGGTCCTCACCCTCGGGTTCGAGGAGTACACGCTGCGTCCCGGCGACGCGGTCTGCTTCGAGTCGACGACCCCGCACCGCTACCGCAATGATGGTGACGTACCGGCCGTGGGCGTCTGGTTCGTGTTCAGTGACACTTGACACTCGCGGCACGCGGTCGTTCACTCCGAAGTGGGGGTGGTCGCCATGGCGATCCGCACATTCGGACCCAATGCCGTCGACTGGGAAGAGCGCGTCGACCTGGACCGGCTGCGCAAGCAGCGGCTGGCCCGCCTCAACGAGACCCTGAACCGCTCCGAGCTGGGCGCGGTGCTCAGTTTCGACTTCGCCAACATCCGCTACATGACCGCCACGCACATCGGCACCTGGGCGATGGACAAGCTGATCCGCTTCGCCCTGCTGGTGCGCGGCGGTGAGCCGATCGTCTGGGACTTCGGCTCCGCCGCCCGCCATCACCAGCTCTACAACCCGTGGCTCGACCACAGCGACGGCAAGGGCGGCCCGCCCACCGGCGCCCGGGCGGGGATATCCACGCTGCGCGGCGCCTTCCACCCGGACGCCGGGATCGCCGAGGACGTCGCCGCCAAGATCGCCGCCGAACTGCGCGAGCACGGCCTCGCGGGCGAGCCGCTCGGCATCGACGTCGCCGAGATGCCGATCCTCACCGCCCTGCGCGGCGAGGGCATCGACGTCGTCGACGGACAGCAGGTCTTCCTGGAGGCGCGCCGCATCAAGACCGGCGACGAGATCTCCCTGCTCACCCAGGCCTGCGCCATGGTCGACGCGGCGTACGAGGAGCTGTACGGCTACCTGCGGCCGGGCGTGCGGGAGAACGAGTGCGTCGGAGTCGTCAGCAAGGTGCTGTACGACCTGGGCAGCGAGTACGTCGAGGGCGTCAACGCGATCTCCGGCGAGCGCTGTTCACCGCACCCGCACGTCTACAGCGACCGTCTGATCCGCCCCGGCGACCCCGCGTTCTTCGACATCCTGCACAGCCACCTCGGCTACCGCACCTGCTACTACCGCACCTTTGCCGTAGGCAGCGCGTCCAGTGCCCAGCGCGACGCGTACGTCCGCTGCCGTGAGTACATGGACCGGGCCATCGCCCTCGTCCGGCCCGGCGCGACGACCGCCGACATCGTCCAAGTGTGGCCACGCGCCGAGGAGTTCGGATTCGCCGACGAGACCGCCGCGTTCGCCCTGCAGTACGGCCACGGCGTCGGACTGTCCATCTGGGAGAAGCCGATCTTCAGCCGACTGGTCTCCCTCGACCACCCCGAGGTCCTCGAAGAGGGCATGGTGTTCGCCCTGGAGACGTACTGGCCCGCCGCCGACGGCTGGTCCGCCGCGCGGATCGAGGAGGAGCTGGTCGTCACGGCCGACGGCTGCGAGGTCATCACCAAGTTCCCCGCGGAGGAACTGCTGGTGGCGGGCCGCAAGTACTGGACGGTGGGCGGCGAGCTGAACACCCGCCGCGAGTCGCAGTCCCATCTGAACACCGGGACGCGCTGATGGAACCGGCCGAACTCCTCGCCGCCTACGAGCAGATGACCGTCATCCGCCGCACCGAGAAGGCCGCCCACGACCTGTTCCTCCAGGGCCTGGTCAAGGGCACCACCCACCTCGCCGCCGGACACGAGGCCATCGCGGTGGGCGCGAGCGCCGCCCTGCGCCCCGACGACTATGTGTTCGCCACCTATAGGGGCCACCACCATGCGATGGCGCGCGGCGCCACACCCGAGGAGTGCCTCGCCGAACTCATGAGCCGGGCCACGGGGTTGTGCGGGGCCAAGGGCGGCTCCATGCACCTGACCAAGGCGGCCACCGGCATGCTCGGCTCCTACGCCATCGTCGGCGCCCACCTCCCGATGGCGGCCGGCGCCGCCTGGTCGGCCAGGCTGCGCGGCACCGACCAGATCGCCGTCGCCTTCTTCGGGGACGGCGCCACCAACATCGGCGCCTTCCACGAGGCCCTCAACCTGGCCGCCGTATGGAAGCTGCCGGTGCTGTTCGTCTGTGAGAACAACCTGTACATGGAGTACACGCCGATCGCCGACGTAACGGCCGTGGCCCGCCCTGCCGCGGACCGGGCACCGGCGTACGGCGTCCCGGGCGAGGTGGTGGACGGCAACGACGTCGTCGCCGTGCAGGACGTGGTGGCCCGGCTCGCGGGGCGGGCCCGGGCGGGAGACGGGCCCGCGCTGCTGGAGGCGCGGACGTACCGGCACTTCGGGCACAGCCGAGCCGACCCGGCCACCTATCGTCCGGCCGAGGAGGTCGAACGCTGGCTGAAGCACGACCCGTTGGATCTGGCGCGGGGGCGGCTCATCGAGATCGGGGTGCCCGAGGCGGTGGTCGCCGAGGCGGACGAGCGGGCGACTTCCCTCGTGGCGAAGGCCGTCGATGCGGCGAAGGCGGGACCCGCGCCCGATCCGCGCGAGGCGCTGACCGACGTATGGGCGGACGGGGGTGCGGCGTGGCGGACGTGATCAGCTACCGGGAGGCCGTCGCCGAGGGCATCGCGCGGGAGATGCGGCGCGATCCGTCCGTGGTGTGCCTGGGCGAGGACATCGGTGAGGCCGGCGGGGTGTTCAAGACGACCGTCGGGCTGTTCAAGGAGTTCGGGCCCGAGCGGGTGTGGGACACGCCGATCTCCGAACAGGCCATCGTGGGGGCCGCCATGGGCGCGGCGATGACCGGGATGCGGCCGGTCGCCGAGATCATGTTCTCCGACTTCCTGGCCTGCTGCTGGGACTACCTCGCCAACGAGATCCCCAAGGTGCGGTACATGACGGGCGGTCAGGTCACCGTCCCGCTCGTCGTGCGCACCGCCAACGGCGGCGGGCTCGGCTTCGGCGCCCAGCACTCGCAGGCCACCGAGAACTGGGCGCTGACCGTGCCCGGCCTGAAGATCGCCGCACCCGCGACCCCCGCCGACGTGATCGGCATGATGGCGGCCGCGATCCGCAGCGACGACCCGGTCGTCTTCTTCGAGCACAAGGGGCTGCTCGCCACCAAGGGCGCGCCCCCGCCCCCGGACCACGTCGTCGAGCTGGGCCGCGCCGCCGTCGTCCGCGAGGGCACCGACGTCACCCTCGTCGCGCTCGCCTCGATGGTGCCGGTCGCGCTGAAGGCCGCCGAGCTGCTGGCCGGCGAGGGCGTCGACGCCGAGGTCGTCGACCTGCGCTGTCTGGTGCCGCTCGACATGAGCACCGTGCTCGCCTCGCTCGGGCGGACCTCGCGGCTCGTCACCGTCGAGGAGAACCCGTACCAGGGCGGCTGGGGCGCGACGCTCGTCTCCGTCGTCGCCGACGAAGGGTTCGCCCTGCTGGACGCACCGGTCAGGCGGGTGGCGGGGGAGTGCGTCCCGCTGCCGTTCGCCGACGCCCTCGAAGAGGAGGTCATCCCCACCGTCGACAAGGTCGTGGCAGCCGTACGCGGGCTCGCCGCCTACTGAACACCCCATGGGAGGAAGAACGATGCCCCATCGGATACTCCTGCGCGCAGGACACGTGCTGTCGATGGACCCCGACATCGGGGACCTCCCGCAAGGGGACGTCCTCATCGAGGACGGGAAGATCACCGCGGTCCGGCCGGAGATCAGCGCCGACGCCGAAGTGCTCGACATGACCGGCCGGATCGTGATCCCAGGCTTCGTCGACACCCACCGCCACACCTGGGAGGCGCCGATCCGGAACGTCGCCCCCGACGCGACCCTGGACGACTACTTCGTCGACATCCTCGACACCTTCGCCCCGCTCTACACCCCCGAGGACGTGTACGCGGGCAACCTCGCGGGATCCCTGGAGTGCCTGAACGCCGGCATCACGACCCTCGTCGACTGGTCGCACATCAACAACACGCCCGCCCACCCGGACGCCGCGATCCAGGGGCTCACGGAGTCCGGCATCCGCGCCCAGTACGCGTACGGCAGCGCCAACACCTCCTTGGCCGACTACTGGTTCGAGAGCAAGATCGCGGTCCCCGGCGACGACGTACGGCGGATCCGCAGCACCTACTTCTCCTCCGACGACGGCCTGCTGACCATGGCCCTGGCCACCCGCGGCCCCGGCTTCTGCACCGACGACGTCGTCACCGCCGAGTGGGCCCTCGCCCGTGACCTGGACATCCCGATCACCGTGCACGTCGCGATGGGCCGCCTCGCGGGCCGCTTCGGCATGGTCAAGCAGCTCCATGGCCTGGGACTCCTCGGCCCCGACACCACCTATGTGCACTGCTGCTACTTCCACGAGGACGAGTGGCAGATGGTCGCGGACAGCGGCGGTACGGTCTCGATCGCCCCGCAGGTCGAGCTGCAGATGGGGCACGGCTGGCCGCCCGTGATGAAGGCCATCGAGTACGGGCTGCGGCCCTCGCTCAGCATCGACGTCGTCACCAGCGTGCCCGGCGACATGTTCACCCAGATCCGCGCGGCCTTCGGCGCCGAACGCGCCCGCGTCAACGCCGACTGCTGGAAGGCCAACCTGCCGGTCCCCGAAACGATGTTGACGGCACGTCAGATGCTGGAGATCGCCACCCGCAACGGCGCCCACGTCGCCGGCCTGGAGGACCGCACCGGCTCCCTCACCCCCGGCAAACGCGCCGACGTCGTGGCGATCGACGCCACCGCGCCGAACGTCGCCCCCGTGCACGACGCGGCAGCCGCCGTGACCCTGTCGGCGGACGTCTCCAACGTCGACACCGTCATCGTCGACGGCGTCGTCCGCAAGCGCGACGGCAGGCTCCTGGCCGACCTCGACCGGGCCCGGCGCCTGGTCCAGGAGTCCCGCGACCGGCTGCTGGCCGCGAAGGAGGCGAGGAGCGCCGCATGACCCGACACCTGGTGCGCCGCGCCGCCGAACTCACCCAGCAGCCGTACGACGAACACGGCTATCGGCGACGGGAGTTGGTCGGCGAGGGCGACGGCAGCGTGCACACCGGCTTCGGCCTGTGCGGGATACGGCCCGACGGCCGGGTCGCCGCCCATGTGCACTCGTACGAGGAGAGCTTCCATGTGCTCTACGGGGCCGTGATCCTCGATGTGCCCGAGGCGTCGTACCTCCTCGAAGAGGGCGACTACGGCCTCCTCCCGACCGGCGTCCCGCACGCCTGGCGGGGCGCCGGTGACGTCGCCGGACGCTGGGCCGACATGCTCGCTCCCGTGCCGCGGGCCCGCTACGGGTACGACACCCAGCCGGTGCCCGCACTGCCCGCACGCGACCCCGTCCGCATCGATGTCCGCGACCCGCGCACCCGGTCCTTCGGCCACTTCGAGCCCGTGCAGATGGACCCCGGCAAGCAGTCGCAGGACCTGCTCGCGGTGTCGGCGAGCATGCGCACCGCGCTGCTCGTGTACAGCGGGATCACCGTGAAGATGATGGTCGACAGCGACCTCGGCGCGGTCGCCTCGACGATGTTCATGGTGCAGTACGCGCCCGACGGTGTCGCGGGCACCCACGACCACCCCTTCGAGGAGACGTACCTGTTCCTCGAAGGGGAGGCGGACGCGGTGTTCGACGGCGAACGGTACCGGCTGGGGCCCGGCGACTGCGCCTGGGCGGGCGCCGGCTGCGTGCACGGCTTCGCCAACGCCGGGCAGGGGCCGTTGCGTTGGCTGGAAACACAGGCGCCGCAGCCGCCGCCGCGCCACTCCTACCGGTTCACACGGGACTGGGAGTACTTGAGGGAGGCCCTGGAGTCATGAGCAGCGTCCTCGTGGTGGGCGGCACGTCCGGGATCGGGCTGGAGTTTGCCAGGATGCGGGCCGGACGCGGCGACGAGGTCGTCCTGACCGGCCGCGACGCCGGGCGCGCCGACACCGTCGCCAAGGAGATCGGCGCCCGCGGACTCGCCCTCGACCTCGGCCGGCCGAAGGAGATCGGCGCCGCGCTGGCCGGCGTCGGACCGCTCGACCATCTGGTGATCGCGGGTGTCTCCCGCGACGACAACAAGGTCACCGAGTACGACATCGACGCCGCCCTGCGACTCGTCACCCTCAAACTCGTCGGCTACACCGAGGTCGTGCACACGCTCCAGGACCGGCTCCACGCCGACAGCGCGATCGTGCTGTTCGGCGGACAGGCCAAGGAGCGGCCCTACCCGGGCGCGACGACGGTGGCCACGGTCAACGCGGGCGTCGGCGGCCTGGTGAACACCCTCGCCGTCGAACTCGCCCCGATCCGGGTGAACGCCGTCCACCCGGGCGTCGTCGGCGACAGCCCCTACTGGCAGACCAAGCCGGAGAAGGTGCTCGCCACCCTGCGCACCGAGACCCCCACCGGACGGCTCGCCACCATGGCCGACGTGGTCGACGCCGTGGACTTCCTGCTGCGCAACGGGTCGGTCAACGCGGTCGAACTGAGCGTGGACGGAGGGTGGCTGCTCGGCTGAGCCGGGGCTTGGCGGAGGCCTTCGTCCAGGAGCGATCCAGGACTCGGTTCATCGATCCAGGACTCGGTTCAGGGCTTGATCCCCACCGCGCCGTACAGCGACACGGGCGAGCCCTCGTTCCCGCCGCCCTCCTCCGCCGAGGGCCGCCAGTCCGACAGGGAGACGATCCCCGGTTCCAGCAGGTCGAGTCCCTGGAAGAGGCGGCCCACTTCGGCGTGTGATCGGGCCACCAGGGTCACGCCGCTCGCGGTGTAGGCCTCGATGCCCTTGCGGACGTTCTCCGGATCGAAGTCCGCCGTCATCGCCGACAGCACCAGACAGCTGCCCGGCGCCAGCGCGCCGACCAGCGTGTCCACCAGCCGGTGGGCGCCGTCGTCGTCAGCGATGAAGTGCAGCAGCGCGATCAGGGACAGGGCGACCGGGCGGTCGAAGTCCAGGACGGACGCGGCCTGTTCGAGGATGCGCTCCGGTTCCCGCGCGTCGGCCTGCACGTACTCGGTCACGCCCTGCGGGGTGCCGCGCAGCAGGGCCGCCGCGTGCGCGAGGACGATCGGGTCGTTGTCGACGTACACCACCCGGGCGTCCGGGACGACGGACTGGGCGATCTGGTGGAGGTTCGGCTCGGTCGGGATGCCGGAGCCGATGTCGAGGAACTGCCGGATCCCCGTCTCCCGGACGACGGCCCGGGTGGCCCGCTCCATGAACCGGCGGTTGGCCCGCGCATGCCGGGGAGCGTCGCCCTGGAGCGCGGCGATCCGCCGTCCGAGCTCCTCGTCGACCGGGTAGTTGTCCTTGCCGCCGAGGAACCAGTCGTAGACCCGGGCCGGATGCGGCCTGCTCGTGTCGATACGCGATACGGCCGGCTCGGTCCCGGTCACCTGGCTCTCCTCTGCTCGACGACGCCGTGTTCGAGCAGTCTTTCACGATCATGCTGCCCGGCGGAGACTGTCTTCGGCCACCTCCTTGTCGAGCGCGGCCCGCACCAACGCGGCAGCCAGCACGGCCGGTTCGGTGTCTTTGGCCAGGTCGGTCAGCCGGTCGGGATCCTTCGGCAGGCCGAGCCGCTGTGCGCCCGAGAGCGCCTTGTCGTCGAGGTAGGGCGCCACCTCCGGCCAGACCCGCTGGGCCTCGCGCAGGAAGATGTCGACGCCGGCCGGGCCCAGGCCGGGGAACTCCTGGAGCAGACGGCGCAGTTCGGCGACGTCGCCGTCCGCCTCGTCCCGCAGGCGGCGCAGATCGCCGCCCCAGCGGTCGGTCAACAGCTCGGCGGCGTCGCCGAGTTGGGTCGCCGTACGCTCGTCGTAGCGCCGGTAGCCGCCCCGGCCCAGCGCGTCCACCCGCTCCTGCCAGTCGGCGTCGGCCATCCGGCGCGGGTCGCGCAGGCCGGCGTCGTACAGGGCCCGGGTGCTGTCGACGGCGACCGAGCCGCGGATCCGGGCGCTGAGCAGATGTGCCAGCACCAGCAGCCGATACAGCGGCTGCGGGGTGTCCTTCAGCTTGATGCCCGCCTCCTCGGCGAAGGTCTGGCCGTGCGCCCGGACGAGTTCCCGTACGACGCGCCTGTCGTCGCTCACGGCTTCAGCGGGTCGTGGCCGATGGTCATCAGCTGATGCCGCCGACGCGTCTGTTCGGGTTCGGGCTCGTTCTCGAGGTCGGCCTCCTCGCTGACGGTGTCCACGACGTCGTACATCACCTGGATGTCGTCCTCGGTGAGGTCCGTGCGCCGCTTCTGGAGGATCGCGAGGACGTGCTGCCCGGTCGGTGTGCCGGCCTGGTCCGGCAGCGGTTCGGTCTCCTCGTCCGCGTCACTGACCCGCAGCCACGCGGCCAGCTCCTGCGAGGTCATGTTCACCACGCGGTGGAAGTCCTGCCACAGCGTGTCGAGTTCGAGGGCGTCGGTCATGGTGTCCCTCCTTTTGGCGGGTGCGTCGAGTGCGTCGAGTGTGGTGGGTGCGGCGCGTGTGACGAGTGCGGCTGTGCGCGTACGGCGTACGGCTCGTCCCGTACGGCTCTCCCGTACGACTCCTCCGTACGGCCGCGTCACTCGTCGCGCGGCCAGTTCTCGGCGTCGAACATCCAGCGCTGCTTCTCCAGCTCGCTCGTGACGGAGATCAGGAGGTCCTGCGTCACCGGATCCGGCTCGGCCGTGGCGTCGATGCGTACGCGCAGCCGCTCTATGGCCGACGCGAGGGCGTCCACCACCAACTGGACGACCTCGGTGTCGCGCAGCCAGCCCTCCTTGGGGCCGGGCAGTGTGTAGGCCGCGGCGACGGTCTCCGGCCGGCCGTCGGGCGGCAGTCCGAGGGCCGCGGAGCGTTCGGCGACCGTGTCGGCGTAGGAGCGGGCCACGGAGACCACGTCGTCGAGTTGCAGATGGATCGAGCGGAAGCGCGGGCCCACGATGTTCCAGTGCGCCTGCTTCCCGATCAGCGACAGTCCGAGGAGATCGACGAGCGTGCTCTGCAGGGCCTCCCCGGCGACCCGGCGGGCCGGCTCGGGCAGCGTGCTCTTGACGACAGTCATACCGGGCTCCTCCTTCTGGTCCTTCTGGCTTGCCGGCCCTTCTGGCCTGGTCAGGGCCGGTGAGGAGTGGCGCGGCTCCGCGACCACCCCATGCCGGCGCGGGTGCCCCGGGGCGAACCGACGCAAACGCGTCGCGTCTCAGTGCGCGAGCACGTCGTCCAGGAAGTGGACGAGGTCGGCGAAGACGTCCGCCTTGTTCGTCTCGTTGAAGACCTCGTGCCGGGCTCCCGGGTAGATCCGCTCGGTCGTCTCGTCCGCGCGCAGCTCCTCGATGCCGACGCGGCTGCCGGGGAGCGGGACGAGGCGGTCGTCGTCGCCGTGCAGCCACAGCAGCGGCAGCGGCCCGATGCCGCCGTCCTTGGACTCGGCGGACACGGTGTCCAGCATCCGGGCGAAGGCCTCCACGGTCGGCCGTTTCATCGGCCCGTGCCAGACCAGCGGATCCGCCGTGTACGCCGCACCCACCCCGGGGTCACGGGAGAGCGAGGCCGGGCTGATCGGCGTGTCGGGGATCTCGTCGAGGGCGAGCAGCCGCCGGGGCAGCTCCCAGTCGCCGATCACCGGGCCGGACAGGACCAGGGCGGCGAGCCCCGCGCCGCGGAGCTGGGCGTAGCGGGCCGCGATCAGGCCGCCCATGGAGTGCCCGATCATGACGACCGGCAGGTCGGGATACGCGGACCGGGCCAGTCCGACGGCCGTGTGGACATCGGCGACCACGTCATCGAAGTCCTCGATCACCACGCGCTCGCCCGCCGACCTGCCATGTCCGACGTGATCGGGTCCGAACACGGCCGCCCCGTGCGCGACCAGGACCTCCGCCACCTCGGCGTACCGGCCGACATGCTCGCCGTAGCCGTGCACCACGAATGCCAGGCAGCGGGCCCGAGGGTTGGGCCACTCGCGTACGACGATCGTTCCCCGGTGTCCCTCGATGGCGTGCTCGCGCGCGTCGGCCATGTGCTCCTCGTTCCCTCCGGCTGCGGTGGTGAAGGTTCCCGGGGATCTTCCCAGGGTGCGGCGGGTCGGTCTATAGTCCAAAACTAGCGGTGCTAATTAATGTGGTGTTGATCAATGCGGTATCGATCCGATGCCGACTCGTACAGCCCGGTCAGGAGTCCTGTCGTGCGTCCCGTCCACTTCGCGGCCGCCCGCCGCACCCCCATCGGCAAACTGCGCGGAGCGCTGTCGTCGGTCCGCCCCGACGACCTCGCCGCGACCGTGATCCGGGGCCTCGTCGCGGACGTGCCCGCGCTGGATCCGGCCCGGGTCGACGACGTCTACTGGGGCGCCGCCAACCAGGCCGGCGAGGACAACCGCAACGTCGCCCGCATGGCCGCGCTGCTCGCCGGTCTCCCGGAGTCCGTGCCGGGCGCGACCGTCAACCGGCTGTGCGCCTCCGGCCTCGAAGCGGTCACCATGGCCGCCCGCACCATCGCGGCCGGCGAGGCCGACATCGTGCTCGCCGGCGGCTCCGAGTCCATGAGCCGCGCCCCCTTCGTCCTGCCCCGCCCCGACGAGGCGCTGCCGCACCGCATCGAGACCGCCGACACTCGGCTCGGCTGGCGCCTGGTCAACCCGGCGATGCGGGAACTGCACGGCCTGCTGTCCATGGGCGAGACGGCCGAGGAGGTCGCCGAGCGCTACGGCGTCCCGCGCGAGCGACAGGACGACTTCGCGCTGCGCAGCCACCAACGGGCCGCCCTCGCCCGCAAGGACGGCCACTTCGACGACGAACTGCTCCCCGTGCGGCGCCCCGACGGCGTGCTGGTCGACAGCGACGAGTGCGTCCGCGAGGACACCTCGTACGAGAAGCTGTCCCGGCTGAAGCCGGTCTTCCGGGACGGCGGCACGGTCACCGCGGGCAACGCCTCACCGATGAACGACGGAGCCGCCGGACTGCTCCTGGTCAGCGAGGAGGCGCTCAACGAACTGGGCCTGGAGTCCCTCGGTCGCTATGTCGCCGGCGCCTCGGCCGGCGTCCACCCCGACGTGATGGGCATCGGCCCCGTCCCCGCCACCCGCAAGGCCCTTGCCCGCGCCGACTGGACGATCGGCGACATCCAGGAGGCCGAGTTCAACGAGGCGTTCGCGGCCCAGGCACTCGCGTGCGTGGACCAGCTCGGCATCGACCCCGAACTGGTGAACCCCAGCGGAGGCGCCATCGCGCTGGGGCATCCGCTGGGCTGCTCGGGCGCACGGATCCTCACGACGCTGCTGCACCGGATGCGGCGGACGGGCGCGGAGCGGGGGCTGGCGACGATGTGTGTGGGAGTGGGGCAGGGGAGTGCGGTGCTGGTGGAGAGGCACTAGTGCCGCATCAGGCAACGTTTGCCCTGCCTGTACGGTCGGGGCACGGAAGTCAGCGGCCAGCCGGCTCCTGATGAGATCGAAGATCGCTTCGTTGAGCTTGTCGCGGGCCGGTTGCCCCGGGACGGGGCCGACCGCTGGGCGGCGAGGTGGGTGACGGAGGACAGGATCATCTGGGACGACTTGTCCTGGTGAGCTCTGAACTGCCTCTACGGAATCGCCTTCCTGCGTCCCGCGAGCGATGGCGGCGGCTACCTGCACGATGACGAACGAGTACGGGAATGGCTCGCTGAGCTGAGGAAACGCCGAGCGATGTGAGCCGTCGCAGCGCCGTCCTGCAGTCCCGGTCGCTGTTCGGCCTCCAGCGTCCCTCCTTGCCGCACGACTGTGACGCCTCACCAGGAGGTGCGTCGTCCCGCATGCTGGAGGGTGGCGGCGGTCAGTCACGCGTTCCCGCGCCGATGACCACGGCGTCGGTCGTCGGGCTCACTGCCCGGCGGCCTCTCGGGCGATCTTCTCGAACTGGGCGCCCATGGCCTCGGGCAGCGCGGGGGCGGAGGCCGCAGTCCTGGAGCTTCCTTCCATACTAAACAAGTTGCATATTGGTAGAGGAGGGCAGAGGCGACTCCGGTGCTTGTCGAGGGCGGCGCTTCGGGAGTGCTCATCATTGAACACTCGCTGGGCCGTACCTTGCTGCCATGGCATTGCGGAACGCGGTGATGGCCGCGCTGCTGGAGGGCGAGGCGTCCGGTTACGACCTCGCAAAGGGCTTTGACGCAACGGTCGCGAACTTCTGGACGGCGACGCCTCAGCAGCTCTATCGGGAGCTGGAGCGTATGGAGGCCGAGGGGCTGGTCACGGCTCGCCTCGTCGAGCAGCGGCGTCGTCCCAACAAACGGCTGTTCTCCCTGACGGAGGCTGGGCGGGAGGCGGTGCGCGCATACACGGCCGAGCCTCTGGGGCGGCCCGCGGTCATCAGGGACGAACTGCTGGTCAAGGTGCAGTGCGCGGACGCCGGCGACGTCGAGGCGGTGCGCGCCGCCGTCCTCGAACGCATGGAATGGGCCACGGCCAAGCTGGCCCGCTACGAGAGAATCCGGCAGCGACTGCTGGGCGGCCGCTCGGAGGAGGCGTACTTCGCCGAGGCCGAGCGTATCGGCCCGTACCTCACTCTGCTGCGCGGGATGTCGTTCGAGCGGGAGAACCTCGAGTGGGGCGACATGGCGTTGCGCAGGCTCGACCAGCGCGCCAAGACTATTACTCAAAAAATTGACTAGAGTGAGGGCTCTTCTGGTGATCGCAAAGGAGCCAGCCGCTCATGTCAGGCACTGAGACCCGCTATCTGCGCTTCGTGGCCCTGGGTGACAGTCACACCGAAGGGGTCGGCGACGGCGACGATGTGACAGGCCTGCGCGGGTGGGCCGACCGGCTCGCCGAGCACCTGGCCCGGCACAGCCCGCAGCTTCGGTACGCCAATCTCGCAGTACGGGGCCGTCTGGCCGGGCAGGTCCACGCGGAGCAGTTGCCCGCGGCGCTTGCGCTGCGGCCGGACTTCGCGACGGTCGTGGCCGGAGTCAACGACATGCTGCGCCCCCGCTTCGATCCGGATGAGGTGGCCGCGCACCTGGAGGCGATGTTCGCCGCGCTCACCGGCCAAGGGGCGCGCGTGGCGACGCTCACCTTTCCCGACATCGCGCGCGTAACTCCACTGGCCCGTCCGCTCCGGCCGCGTCTTGAGGCGCTGAACCACCGTGTTCGCGCGGCGGCGCACCGGCATGGTGTCGTCGTCGCCGACGTCACCCTGTATCCGGTGGCCACGGATCCACGCCTGTGGAGTCAGGACCGCCTCCACTCGAGCCCACTCGGCCACCAGCGGATCGCGGCGGCGCTCGCTCACTCGCTCAACGTGCCGGACACTGACGACTCCTGGACGCACCCGTTGCCCGTCCTGCCTGTTGGTCGGGCACGATTCTTGCGTGCCGCGTCAGCCGAGGTGCGCTGGGTCGCCGGATTCCTGGGTCCGTGGATCGCCAGGCGCGCGCGTGGGCGTTCCTCCGGAGACGGTCGCGTGGCCAAACGCCCTGACCTCCTGTCCGTCGGCAGCTCCGGCCAACACTTCGGCCGTGCCTTCCAGGGCGGACAAGAGCCCTCCGTCGACCTGGCAGACGCCTCGGAGTAGCGAGGGCGGTGACGTGAGCACACCGAGCCTGCCCTTTCAGGGCTTCGGGTCGGTGGTGTGGGTGTGTCGGTGGTGGGCGTAGTCGCTGGTGTGCTGTTCGGCCCAGTCCTGCAGGTGTTGCAGTGCGGCGGTGGCGCCGCGGGCGAGGTCGGTCAGGGCGTACTGCACCGTCGGTGGGCGGCTGGTGTGCACGGTGCGGGTGATCAGGCCACCGGCTTCGAGGTCGCGCAGGGTCTGCGCGAGCATCTTGTCGCTGACGCCGCCGGCCCGCCGGCGCAGCTCGGACCAGCGTTGCGGGCCGTCCATGAGATCCACCAGGACCAGCGCGGCCCACCGGGCGGTGACCAGGTCGAACAGCTGCCTGCCGGGGCAGGCGGGATCGCGGACGTTGCCTCGCGTGCTTTCCTGCACGTGCTCACCTCACCTAAAGGTATGTACTTCCCAGCAGAAAGTAACTCGGTCAGAGTGAGTGAGCCAACCGCTGATAGTCAAGGAGTACCTGTGGTAACTGACGTTGCGGTGACCCGCGCCGCGAACATCGTGACGGTGCTCGGCGGCCCCACCGCGCTGATCCACCTGGCCGGATGGACGCTGCTGACGGACCCGACCTTCGACGCCGCCGGCACCGAGTACCAGAACGGCCCGGTCATGGTGCGCAAGACCGCCGACCCGGCGCTGAAACCCTCCCAACTGCCCGCCCTCGACGCCGTCGTGGTCAGCCACACCGGGCATCAGGACAACCTCGACACCGCCGGGCGTACGGTGGCCTCCGGTGCCTCGAAGGTGTTCACCACCGTCGCCGGCGCCAAGGATCTCGGGGGCGCAGCCGTCGGCCTGGAGCCCTGGCAGACCCGGACCCTGTCGAAGCCGGGCCGCACGCCGCTGAACATCACCGCGGTCCCCGCCCGCCACGGCCCCGTCGGCACCGAGGCCATCACCGGTCCGGTCACCGGCTTCCTCCTGCACACCGACGACGGCTCGGCACCGACGGTGTACGTCTCCGGTGACACCGTCGACCTGGACGCGATGAGTGCCCTGGCCGACCGGTACCGCGTCGATGTGGCGCTGCTGCACCTGGGCGCGGCAGGCTTCGAGGAATTCGGTGACATACGACTGTCGCTGACCGCGGTGCAGGCCGTCGAGGCCCGCCGTCTGCTCGGCGACCCCCTCGTGGTGGCCGTGCACGCCGAGGGCTGGGCGCACTACACCGAAGACCGCAGCCACGTCCAGCAGCTCTTCGACGCCGCCGGCGTCCCGCTGCACTGGCCCACCCCGGGCCAGCCCATCACCCTGCCCGACCCGCACACCCGCTGACACCTCACCCAGTGCCGCCGCCGGCGCACCGGCCCGCTCCTTCCACGCCGCCGGAGACGCGGGAGCGGCTGCGGTCACCGCACTGCACGAGGGCCTCGCCACCGTGCCGGACAAGATCATCAGCGCGCACAACATGCTAAAAACGAAGGGGAAAGAACATGACACCGGAAGTCGTGCACGAGCGCTTCGCCCAGTACCTCAAGGACCAGGACCTCGACGGACTGGGTTCCCTGTTCGACGAAGACGCCATGTTCGTACCGGGACCGGGACAGGAGCCGGTCTACGGCAGGGAAAGCATCAATGAAGCGCTGAAGCCCTACCTCGCCTCGCCCAGCACCATGGAGGTGGAGGCCACGTCGGTCCATCAGAACGGCGACCTGGCGATGGTCCAGCCGTCCTGGCGGATCACGAGCGAGAGCGGCACCGTGGAAGGAAAGGCGGTCGAGGTGATGAGGAGGACGAGCGAGGGGGACTGGGTCTACATCATCGACAGCCCCTACGGCGTCTGATTCTCGTCATCCCGGCATCACCGTCGGGCGACGGAACCTCCGCCGCTCGCTGTCCGGCGTCGGTGACACGGTCATGATCCGGTGTGGTCCGGGCGCAGTTGGCCGGTGAGGGTGCGCAGGTCTTCGACGTGGCGTTGTGCGGTGAAGGCTCCGCTGCCGGCGGTGAACAGGTCGGTGCCGGCGAAGTCCGCGCGGGCACCGGCTGTCACGGCGCCGAGGAAGGCGGTGCCGGTGAACCGCCGGTACGGCAGTGCTTCGTCGGTGCCGACCGGGGTCCGGCGTCAGGCCGGTCAGCGCGGTGCGGGCGCGGTCCAGTTCGGCGGGGCCGCCGGAGACGGTGGCGGTGACCTGGCAGCTGTCGTAGGGAGCCGTGGCCACGAAGCCGTCGTCCACGCCGACCACGGCGCTCACGTCGGCGGCCCGAAGAGCAGGGCGAAGACCCCGGCGACGAAACCGGCCAGGGTGAGCCCGGAGACGATCCGCCAGGCGGCCTTCGGATAGTCCAGCAGTCGGCGCCCCGCCAGCAGTGTCGCCGGCCGTTTGGCCAGGGCGGTGACGGTCAGGCGGGCGCCCAGGAGGCGTGTCTGGCCGGCCGTGATCGTCAGGCCCAGCCGTTCCCGGCCCCTGTCCCGGGTCTGCCAGGAGGTCGGGCGGGCTCTGGCCTCGGCCTGGCCATCGTGCGGGATGTCGCGAAGTCGCACGGCGGCACCGTCGTCGCATGCACGAGAAAAGGCGGCAGCGCGGAAGTCGGGTTCGGCGCGAACGGCTCACGACTGGTGCGGCGAGCCTCGCTCACGGCGGGCCGTCCGGAATCGGGGCCGGCTGGACGACAGCAGGGGTCGGGTCACCGGGCGGACTCCGGCGCGACTGCCGGTTGATCGGCCTCGGAACCAGGCGGGACGCCGATGCGCAACTGCCCGGGCCGCTGTGCTCTGGCTGTGCGGGCCAGGGTGAGCGCGGCGGTCATGGCCAGAACGACGAGGGCGGCGCCCGAGAGGAGGAAGGCGTCCTTGACTCCGGTGAGTGCGATGGTGGTCGAGGCCACGAAGGGAGAAACGGCCAGGGCTCCCGCCACTCCGGCCTCCCACAGACCCAACGCCTTCGCCAGGTGGTGGCTCGGTATGCGCTGCTGCACCAGCGCGATCAGCGGGATGTCCGTGAGGGCCGAGGCCAGCCCGGTGGCGATCAGGAGCGCTGCGGCCCCGGCAGTGGAGGTGACGATTCCGAGCGGCGCACGGAAGATTCCGAGCAGGGCCCAGGCCAGCACCGCCGCCAGGGCGAGTCTGCGCATCCGTAGGCCGGCCAGCAGGAGCGCTCCCGCCACTTCGGCGACCCCGGCGACGCCCAGCAGCAGGCCGTAGCGGCCGCCCTGCCCCACGAGGGCAACCAGCCCCACCGTCAGGAAACCGCTGGTCAGCGCGAGGGCGAGCACGAAGGTCACGATGACCACGAGCACGTCGGGAGCGGCCCGAACGGCCTTGAGCCCGGCGGCGAGATCGGCCCACAGGCCCGCCTGGTCGGCGGCCAGGACGGGGCGGGTCACGCGGATGGCGGCCACGGCGCCCGCCGAACCGAGGAAGGTCAGTCCGTTGACCACCAGCGCCGCCCGCATGGAGCCGTAGGCCAGCAGCGGCGCGAGCATGAGCGGGCCGACGAAGAAGGCGGCCCGGAAGGCGACTTGCAGCAGCCCGTTGGCCTGTTGCAGACGGTCGGCCGGGACGATCTGCGTGACGATGGCGTTGCGGGCCGGGGCGAACGGGGCGCCGATCAGGGCCAGCAGCGCCGTTGTCACCACGAGCAGGGGCAGGTTCAGCAGACCGAGGGACAGCAACACCGCGGCCACCGCCACCACGGCGACCCGGGCCAGATCGGTTGCGATCATCAGCTTCCGGCGGTCGTAACGGTCGGCGTACGAGGCGGACACGAACGTGGCCAGGAACGCGGGCGCGAACGCGGCCACGCTGACCACGGCGACGGCCGTCGGGTCCTTCGTCAGCGACCAGGCCAGCCAAGCGGTCGCCGCGGTGTACAGGCCGTCGCCGAAACGTGAGACGGCCTGACCGGCGAAGAGGAGCAGGAAATTGCGGTCCCTGAGCAGTGACATGCCGCCACTGTCGGATCTCCTCGAGCGCCTGATCCACTTATTAGGCAGATGGCTAATCAACGGGGTCGGTGGTGTGCAGAAAGCTCTCCAGGCTGGGAGCGAGACCCGCCACCTGCCCGGGCAGGAGCCGGTACAGGACGTAGTAGCCCTCACGGCGGCGTTCGAGCAGGCCCGCGTCCGCAAGGACGCGCAGGTGCTTGGACAGGGCGGCCTCGCTGACGCCGACGAGCGGGGCCAACTCCTGGGTGCTGCGCGGGCGTTCGGAGATCAGCCGGAGGGCGCGCAGGCGGGTGTCATCGGCGAGCGCGCGGAGCATGCCGACGAGCTGTGCGGGAGGAATCCTGGGGCGGGCTTCCCGAGCGATCGACGAGACGGGAAAGACGAGCCCGAGGGGCCAGGGGCCGTCGCAGTTGACCCGTACGTGCGGCCACACATACGCGCTGGGGGCGAGCAGGAGGGTGTCGTCCGGGCCGATGGCGACCTCGTGGTCGTGCGGGCGTTCCAGCCAGAAGCGTTCGGCCTGCCGGTCGGTGCGCACCTCCGGCCACAGGCCGCGGAGCATGCCGTACAGTCCGCGCTGTTCGATCTGGTGCCCGGCCTCGCTCACCCCGGCGGCCAGTTCCGGCTCGATCCGGGCCCATTCCTCCTCGAACGCCTCCCGCCAGTAGCGTTCCAGCATGCTCAGGAACCTCTCGAGGAGTGCGCGGGGGTCGTCGAGGAGCATCGCGGCCATCGCTTCGTCGCTCTCACGTGTGACACGCTCCCGTAGCAGGGCGCGTACGTCCGGTTCCAGCAGCGCGTGGGGATCCCTGCCCTCGCCGCCGCCGCCCGGCCACGGCGACAGCAGCGGGATGGCGAACTCCAGCCGGACCAGCTCCGGGTCCGCCGTGCGCAGGCCGGCCAGTTCGCTGCCGAAGTCCGCCAGCCCACCGGTCGGCCGCGGAAAGAGGAACTCGGGAAAGTACGAGCGCACCGCGTAGGAGAACGCCTCGATCTCCCGCTTCAGGGCCGGCGACAGCTTGCGCATCGCGCGTACCCAGCCGTGCTGGACGGGGTGGTGCTTGGGCTCCACGAGCACATGCAGGCTCAGTACGGCTTCCATCGCCGGCGAGTAGGCGAACCCCACCCGCTCAGCACCACCGGCGGGCACCCGGAACACGATCGTCATGACTCGTCATCATCGCCGTCCGGCGGTCCCGGAGGGAGCGTGCCGCGGGGGACGGTGGTCGGCGATGCTGACTGACGACCAGGATGTGCGCATGGCCGAGCGGGTGCGGGTGCGTGAAATAGATGGCGACGAGGGCCGGAGACTGCTGCGGATCATCCGCAGGGGCACGGGATCGGCGGCACCAGCGATCCGGCGAGGCAATCTCCCAACTGGCGAGACGCTCCTTACGGCCATCGGTTAGGTGCGCATAGCATCGGTCTCCGCATGGACACGATGACTCTCTGGCACATCACCGGTGGGGAGTTCGCGGCGCTCGCCTTCGCGGCCCTGCTCGTCGGCTTCTCCAAGACGGCCGTGAGCGGGGCCAACACGGTCAGCCTCGCGATCTTCGCCGCCGTGCTGCCCGCCCGCGCCTCCACCGGCGTGCTGCTGCCGATCCTGATCGCAGGCGACGTGCTCGCCGTCCTCACCTACCGTCGGCACGCCCACTGGCCCACGCTGTGGCGGCTGTTCCCCGCGGTCGCGGCCGGCGTCGTCTTCGGCACGCTGTTCCTGATGTGGGCCGACGACGGGATCGTCCGGACGTCGATCGGCGCGATCCTGCTGCTGATGGCCGGGGTGACGGTGTGGCGCCGCCGTACGGCCGAGCGGGAGGTGGAGCCGGACTCGGTGACGAGCAGGGCCGGCCGGGTCAAGGCCCGCTCGTACGGGGTACTCGGCGGATTCACCACGATGGTCGCCAACGCGGGCGGCCCGGTGATGTCGATGTACCTGCTGTCGGCGGGCTTCCGCAAGCTCGGCTTCCTGGGGACCTCGGCCTTCTTCTTCCTGATCGTCAACGTCTCCAAGGTGCCCTTCAGCGCCGGGCTAGGGCTGATCGACGGCACCTCGCTGTTGCTCGACGCCGCGCTCGTGCTGTTCGTCGTGCCCGGTGCTTTGCTCGGCAAATGGGCTGTGAACCGAATCAACCAGCGGCTGTTCGAGCAACTGGTCATCGCGGCGACGGTCGTCGGCGGCCTCCAGCTACTGCTGCGCTGACTCCCGCAGCTCCGTCAGCAGGGCGGGCAGATCCGCGAACGAGTCGATCACATGGTCCGGCGTACCGCTCGCGTCCCGGTGCGTGCTCGGCAGGTACTTCCCGGTCCTCACCAGCACACCCGTGACACCGGCCCGCTGCGCCGCCAGCACGTCGGACTCGATGTCGTCCCCCACCATCACCGCCTCGCCGGCACCGACCCCGACATGCGCGAGCGCGACCTCGAAGAACGCTGCCGACGGCTTGCCCGTGATCTCGGCCTCGACCCGCGCGGCCTTCTCCAGCCCGGCCAGGAACGCGCCGGAGTCCAGCCGCAGCCCGTCCTCCGTACGCCAGTACAGATTCCGGTGCATGGCCACCAGCCGCGCCCCGCGCTGCAGATGCCCGAAGGCCCGGTCGAGCGCCGCGTAACCGAACTCGGGCCCGGCACCGCCGACGACCACGACGTCGGGCACGTCGCCCTCGTCCTCGCCGACGATCCTGATTCCCGCCAGGTCCTCCCCGATGTCCCCACTGTTCAGCAACGCACACAGCGCGCCCGGATAGTGCTCGGCGAGATACGCGGCGGTGACGGCGGGCGCGGTCAGGATGTCCTCGGCGGACACCGGGAAGCCGGCGTCGCCCAGCGTGCGCGCGATCGACGCCCGCGTCCGCGAGGTCGTGTTCGTCACCAGCGCGACACCGAGCCCGGACTCCCGGATCTCCCGCAACGCCTCGACCGCCCCCGGCAGCGGCTGCCAGGAGACGGTGAGGACTCCGTCGATGTCGATGAGGACGGCGCGTACGGATCCCATGCCTGGACGATAGACCGGCCCGGCCGTCCTCGCTCGGCCTCGATCGGTCTCGCTCAGGGAGCGATCCCGACCCCCTCGATCCCGCTCCAGACCCTCTCCTGACTCGCCGTCATGGCCGGCCACCGCAGCCCGCCCGGCCGCGGCTCGACACGCGAGGCGTACGGCGCCGGACGGAAGGCGGGGTCGTAGAGGCAGCCCGTGCCGTACTTCTGGTCGAACGCGCCGCACGCCGCGGCCACCGACTTCGGCGTCGGCTTCTGGCCCTTGCGCACCCACCTGTCCAAGGCGGCGATGGACGTGGCGTACTCGGCGTCGCTCAGCTCACTGTGCTCGTGCTCGTCGGTGAACGTCTGCACCAGGTGCCCGTCGCGCCGGGCGCCCTGGAGCGTGGCCCGGTAGGCCGCCTCGTGCTCGACGAACGCCGTCGGGTCGTCGATGGCGTGCAGCGTCAGCACCGGTATCGAGACCTTTCCGGTGAGATCGCTGTCGTAGGACAGGTCCCGTACGGCCGTGGGGTCGGGGGAGAACCGTTCGACACCGGCGTTCAGCGCCGCGTCGTCGTGCGACCCGGAGTAGCGCACGCCCACGTTGCCGAAGGGATTCCGGTCCCCGAGGCGCTCGTGCACGATGTCCCGGAACGTGAAGGTCGCGAACCGCAGATGCGACTCCAGCGTGCGCTCCGGGATCCGTGTGACGGCCAGGATGTCGTCGAGGTTGCGCTGCTGGAGCGCGGTCCGCTCGGCCGGCTGCGACGCGTACCCGGTGCACTCCTGGAGGCGGGCGCGCAGCCCGGCCGACGTCATGGTCGAACCGGCCCGCAGACCCTGCCACAGCGGGTACTGCGGCTCGGTCGGGCGGGGGTGGTTTCCGCAGTAGTACTGGTAGACGACGCGCAGGTCGACGCGGTAGTCGTAGCCCCGCGAGCCACCGCCCAGGACACCGTTGGTCAGCAGCGCCCCGTCGTAGGCCCCCTTCTGCCGGCCGTACGTCTCCACGACCTTCGCGGCGACGTTCCCGCCCCACGACTGACCGTGCACATACGTCCGCCGCGGCCTGCCGAACTCCTCGACGAACAGCCGGCGCACGCTCTCCGTGTCGGCCGCCGCCATCCGCGTCCCGTAGCCGCCGCGACGGTACGACGAACCCGCCCAGGCGTAGCCCTCCTTCACCATCACCGACCAGCGGCCCAGATCGTCGAGGCTGCGGGCGGGGTCGGACTCGGAGCCGAGGTCGGGGCCGCCGTGGGCGTGCACGACGAGGGAGCCGTTCCAGTCGGAGGGTACGGCCATCGCGTAGTAGGCGCCGTTGGCATCGCGTCCGGTGTAGCAAGTCGCCTCGCCCGCAAGGCCGGTGGGGCATTCGGCGCGCGCCGGTCCGGCCGTCTCTCCACGGGCGTTCGACGCGCCGACGAGGATGCCGACGGCGAGGGCTCCTGCCAGCACGGCGGTGAGCGTCGTACGCCGCCGTGCCGCCGAGGGGACCGACCTGCGGATCAGTGCGGGGGTTCTCGTCCAGTCCAAGACGCTGCTCCTCGTTCCTCGTCGGCGCGTCGTCGAGCCGTGCGCGGCGATGCTAGGGAGGGACGGGGGTGGGGAACCACGGTCTGATCGTTGTGTTCATAGTGTTCGCGGGCCGTGGCCAAGGCCACCCGGCACGCCAGGGCCGCCCGGCACGCCAGGGCCGCCCGGTACCGCCCGGTACGGCGGCGCCGCGCGTTCGCTTCAGCTCCGCTCGCTCAACGCCGGCACCTTCGCCCGCTCCGGCAGCCCGTTGCTCAGGTCCTCGACCAGGAGGCGCTTGGCGATGGTGTGGACGGCGGCGCGCAGATCGGTGCCCGGTGGGCGGCCGATGTCGTCGTGGACCTGCTGCTCCAGCCAGACGGCCCACGCCTTGCCGATGACCTGGGCCTCGCGGGTGCCCGCCGCCGTGTGGGAGAGGAGCGAACCGTCGCGGGTGAGATAGCCCTCGGCGACCATCCGGTCGAAGACCGGCAGCAGGACCTCCGGGGGCATGTGGCGTCGGGCCGCGATCAGGCCGAGGCTCGCGTGGCCGACCAGGCGGGTCAGCAGCTCGACCTGCATCACCGCCCAGGCGCCGGCCACGTCGAGGCGGGTGTCGGAGTCCGCGATGATCCGGCGTCCGGTGTCGGGTCCGGCCCGGCCGATGATCTTGCCGACGGACGCCTCCAGCACCCGCTGGGCGTTGGCGTCGTGCGGCGAGGCGAAGCCCTCGCCCATGTCGGTGGACGCCATGCGCGCACTGTCGCGCAACGGGACCTGCTTGAGGAACAGCGCGACCACGAAGCCGACGGCCGCGACCGGCACCGTCCACAGGAAGACGGTCTGGAGCGTGTCCGTGTACGCCGCGACGATCGGGGCGGCGGTCTCGGCCGGCAGCCGGTGCAGCCCCTCCGGGCTGGTCGCCGCCCGGCTGAGGGCGGCCGGGTCCAGACCGGTGTCCGTCCGCGCGGCCGCCGCCACGCCGTCGGCGAGCCGGGGTGTGAGCGTGTTGGTGTAGATCGTGCCGAACACGGCCGTGCCGAACGAACTGCCCAGCGTACGGAAGAAGGTGACCCCGGAGGTCGCCGTGCCGAGGTCCGCGTACGCCACGGTGTTCTGCACGGCGATCGTCAGGACCTGCATGCACAGGCCGATACCGGTGCCGAGCACGAACATGTACAGCGACTCCAGCCCCGACCCGGACGACGGCCCCATCAGCGACATCAGATACAGCCCGACCGCCATCACCAGCGAGCCGACGATCGGGAAGACCCGGTACTTTCCGGTCTTGCTGACCACGTTGCCGCTGAACACCGACGCGATGAGCAGCCCGGCCACCATCGGCAGCGTCCGCACCCCGGAGAGCGTGGCCGAGTCGCCGTCGACGTACTGGAGATAGGTCGGCAGGTAGGTCATCGCGCCCAGCATGGCGAAGCCGACGATGAAGCTGAGGACGGAGCAGACCGCGAAGACGGGGTTGGCGAACAGCCGCATCGGGAGCATGGGTTCCGGCGCCCGGGTCTCCGCCCAGCAGAACAGACCCAGCGCCACCGCGCCGCAGACGAAGAGACCGATGATGACGCCGGAGCTCCACGCGTACTCGTTGCCGCCCCAACTCGTCGCCAGGATCAGCGCACTGGCGCCCACCGCGACGAGCGCGATCCCCAGATAGTCGATGACCGGCCGGGCCGCCGACTTCACCACCGGGATCGTCCGGGCGGCCGCCACGACGACCAGGATCGCGATCGGGACGTTGACGTAGAACGCCCAGCGCCAGGTCAGGTGGTCGGTGAACAGGCCTCCGAGCAGCGGTCCGATCACCGTCGCCACACCGAACACCGCGCCGATCGCGCCCTGGTACTTGCCGCGTTCGCGCAGCGGGATGACGTCCGCGATCAACGCCATCGCCGTCACCATCAGACCGCCGGCCCCGACGCCCTGCATCGCCCGCCAGAGGATCAGCAGCGTCATGTTGGAGGCCAGACCGCACAGGAACGAACCCGTGATGAACACGATCGCCGAGACCTGGAAGACCACCTTGCGGCCGAACTGGTCGCCGAACTTGCCGACCAGCACCGTCGCGACGGTCTCCGCGAGCAGATACGACGTCACCACCCACGACATGTGCTCGGCACCGCCCAGGTCCGACACGATCGTCGGCAGCGCCGTCCCCACGATCGTCTGGTCGAGGGCCGCCAGCAGCATCCCCAGCATGATCGTCACGAAGACGACATTGCGCCGACGCCGGTCCAGGACGGGCGGCTGGGAGGCGGCGGACGGGACGGATTCCTCGGCGAGCGTCACGGGGCCACGATCACAGCGGCGGACCGGTGGCGCATGCGGGAGCGGTCCGGCCGGGTGTCGTACGGCCGCGTACGACGGGGGCGCCCTGCGGAGGGCTTGCCTACCTCGCCTTCGGGTTCCGCCGCAGCAGATACGTGTCCATGATCCAGCCCTTGCGCTCCCGAGCCTCGGCGCGCAGCCGCTCGATGCGGGGCGCGGCCTCGGCGATCGGGCCCGAGACGAGGATCTCGTCCGGGGTGCCGATGTAGGCACCCCAGTAGATGTCGACGTCCTGGTCGGCGTACCGCCGGAAGGCCTGCTGGGCGTCGAGCATCACGACCACGTCGTCCACCCCGTCCGGGAACCCCTCGGCCAGGCGCCGCCCGGTGGTGATCTGCACGGGCCGCGCGACCCGGCTCAGCCCCGTCCGATGCCGGGCGACCAGCGCGGAGACACTGCTGATGCCGGGCACGACGTCGTACTCGAACGCCACCGTCCCCCGGTCCAGGACCTCCTCCAGGATCCCGAGCGTGCTGTCGTACAGCGCCGGATCACCCCAGACCAGGAACGCGCCGGCTTGGTCCTCGCCCAGCTCCTCGGCGATCAGCCACTCGTAGACCAGGGCCCGGGCAGCGCGCCAGTCCGCCACGGCACCCGCGTACGCGGCGCCCCCGGCGGACCGGTCCCGCTCGGGATCCCGCGCCTCGACTACACGGTACGACCCCTCCGGCAGATGCGTGTCCAGCATGTCCCGGCGCAGCCTCGTGAGGTCCGACTTCACCTCGCCCTTGTCGAGGACGAAGAACACGTCCGTACTCCGCAGCGCCCTGACGGCCTGGAGAGTCAGCTGCTCGGGGTCGCCGGCCCCGATCCCGATGACATGAATCCTTCGCACGCCCCGAGTCTGCCCCACACCACTGACACCCTCCACGCCCGCCCGCGCACCCGCCAGGCCAGCCGGCGCACCCGCTACCCCCGCCCGCGCAGCCTCGGCGCCCGCTCCCGCGCGTCCACGGCCGCGCCGCTCTCCTCCACGACCCCGGCCAGCTCCCGTGCCCACCCGGCCAGCCCCGCGAGATCCATCCCGTACGGCCGAGGCTGTCCGGCTCCGGCCGCCCACTCCGCCACGGCCCCGGCGCCGCGCCGCAGCAGCCTCGCCCCGCCCGTCACATTGCCCCGCGCCGAGTGCGTGAGCCCCACCGCCAGCTGGGCCAGCCCGCGCCACAGGGCCCGCTCCTCCTCCGGACCCGACTTCCAGGCATCCTCGAAGACCTCGTGCGCATGGAAGGGCTTCCCCGCGTCCAGCAGCTCCTGCGCCTCGGCGACGCTCTCGTCCGGGGTGCGCAGGACCCCCTCGGGCTGGCGCTCGACGCCGGCCGCGCCGTACGGCAGTGGGCGCCCGAGGCCGTCCCGGGGTCGCGCGTTGCGTGCCCGGCCCTCGCTGTCGCGGTCCCGTGCTTCGGTCTGCCGTCCTGACGATGTGCTGCCCATACACCGATTGTCCATCGCCTCGTCCGTCGCCCCGTCCCCGCGTCGGACGCCGCCTTCGGCGCGGTCGCCGGCGTGAGGTAAAGTGCTGTTCGCGCGATCACGCGGTTCACCGCGAGAGTCGCACCGGGACGTGGCGCAGCTTGGTAGCGCACTTGACTGGGGGTCAAGGGGTCGCAGGTTCAAATCCTGTCGTCCCGACAGTTCGGTGGACTGTCATCGCAGATCAGGGCCTTGTTCCACTTCGGTGGGACGAGGCCCTCGGTCTTGGTACGGGCGGGGGGCTCGATGCGAACGATTCCTTTGGCGACGGCGCTGGCGTGTCTGCTCACCGGAGTGGCGCTCACCGGGTGCGGGGCGGGCGGCGGCAGCGCCGAGAAGTCCGCTGCGGACCTGCTCGACGAGGCCAACGACACGATGAGCGCACTGCGCTTCGTGACCATCGAGATGAGCAACACCCCGGACGGCGACCCCGACGGCACGGTCACCTCGCGCCTGCGGACCGATCTGAAGGACCGGTGCACGGCGAAGACCACCTTCGCCGAGAACGGCAGCCTCGAACAGATCAGGATCGGCGAGACCGACTACGTCCGCCCGGACGAGACGTACCTGGAGAAGTGGAGCGGCAGGCCGGTCGCCGACGTGCGGCCGAAGCAGTGGGCGAAGGTGCCCGCCTCGGAGGCGCGGCCCGGCGAAGGACTGGCCGCGTGCACCTGGACGTTCGAGTCGTTCGGCACGGCGAAGAAGGGGGCGGCGACCCGCGTCGGCGACCGGGAGGCCATCGCCGTGCACGTCACCGACAAGGCGGACACGGAAGGGACGTACACCTTCTACGTGGCCACCGAGGGCAAGCCGTACCTGCTCAAGACCGTCTACAAGGGCGGCGGGAACGTCACCACCACGTCGTTCAGCGCCTTCGACGAACCCGTGGACGTCCGGCCGCCCGCGGCGGAGCAGGTGGTGGACAAGGCCGACATCGAGGACTGAAGGATGGTAGAAGCGGGCCATGACCAACTCGCCCAACCATCCGGCCGGTGACCGATGACCGCCGGCATCGACACCCCCGACCGCCGTGGCCGCACCGGACTCGACCAGGCGGGACGGGACCTGACCGGCAACCCGCGCGTCAAGGTGCGGGATGTGAGACTCCTGTCCAGCCACTGGTACGTCGAGCGTGCCACGACCTTCGACTTCCAGCATGCCGACGGCACCTGGAGCACCCAGCAGCGCGAGACGCACGACCGGGGCAACGGGGCCACCATGCTGCTGTACGACACCGAACGCGAAACCGTGCTGCTGACCAGGCAGTTCCGCTTCCCGGTGTATGTCAACGGCCATCCCGACGGCATGCTCGTCGAGACCCCTGGCGGGCTCCTCGACGACGATGACGAGCACCCGGAGATCGCGGTGCGGCGCGAGGTGGTGGAGGAGACCGGGCACACCATCGGCGAGGTCCGGCACGTCTTCGACGTCTATATGAGCCCGGGCTCGGTCACCGAACGCGTCAGCTTCTTCGCCGCCGCCTACGGCCCCTCGACCCGCACCCACGAGGGCGGGGGTCTGGACGAGGAGGGCGAGGACATCGAGATCGTCGAACTGCCCTTCCGCCGGGCCCTGGAGATGATCCGCACCGGGGAGATCGCCGACGCCAAGACGATCATGCTGCTGCAATGGGCGGCACTGGACGGCCCGTTCGCGCCGCATGCGTGATCGCGCCGTGAACTCCCTTGACTTGAAGTGCGCTTGAAGATGAAGACTCCCGTTCGTGCCCCGAAGGCGGGCGCATGAACGGGAGGCATTCACCATGAAGTACCGCACCATCGGCACCGCCCCGGACACCCGGCGCGAGGTCAGCGTCCTCGCCCTCGGCGCGATGCTGTTCGGCTCACGGACCGACGAGGAGACCTCCTTCGCCGTACTCGACCGCTATGTCGAGGCCGGCGGAACCTTCATCGACACCTCCGACAACTACGCCTTCTGGGAGGACGGCGGCCAGGGCGGACAGAGCGAGGAACTGCTCGGCCGGTGGCGCCGCAGCCGCGGCATCGGCGACGAGATCGTCATCGCCACCAAACTCGGCGCCCGTCCGCTGGCCCCCGGCACCGGCTACGTCGACAACGCGGAGGGGCTCTCGGCGAAGGTGATCCGCGAGTCCGCCGAGCGCAGCCGCGACCGGCTCGGCGTCGCCAGGCTGGACCTGCTCTACGCCCACATCGAGGACCACAAGGTCCCTCTCCAGGAGACCGTCGAGGGGTTCGCCGAGTTGGTCGCCGAGGGGACCGTCGGCCTCCTCGGTGCCAGCAACCACGCGATGTGGCGGGTGGAGCGGGCCCGCGCCCTCGCCGCCGCGGCCGGACTGCCCGGCTACGAGGTGCTCCAGTACGCGCACAGCCATCTGCGGCCCCGCCTCGACGTCTCCGAGGGTCTGTTCCCGGACGGCAGCCTCGGCCACGCCGGCCCCGACCTGCTGAGCTATCTGCGTGCCGAGCCCGGCCTGGCCCTGGTCGCCTACTCGCCGCTGCTCAAGGGCGCGTACACCCACCCCGACCGGCTGCCGGCGGACTTCGACCACCCCGGCACCCCGGCCCGCCTCAAGGTGCTGCGCGAGGTCGCCCGGGAGACCGGCGCCACCGTCAACCAGGTCGTCCTGGCCTGGCAGATCGGCGCCGATCTGCCGATCCTCCCGCTGGTCGGGGCGTCGTCCGTGGCCCAGCTGGAGGAGAGCCTGGCCGCCGTGGACCTGGAGCTGACCGCCGACCAGCGCGCCCGGCTCGACGCGGCCCACTGACCGAACGGCCCGCCGAAGACTCCCGGAGTACGCTCCGAAGAGGAGCCGAAGGAGAGTGGGCCATGCCTCTGTTCGCCAACGAGCGCAACGTCCGTACGACCCCCGAAGGCCTCCTGTGGGAGCCCAGCGAGCGCTGGGTGCGAGGCCGCAAGGGCGATGTCACCGTCGTCGACAGCCGGCACCCCGTCCTGGTCTGGGAACCCGATCTGCCCGTCCCCTGCTACGCGTTCCCGCGCGAGGAGGTCCGCACGGACCTCCTCCGCCCGGCCAAGAACCCGACACCGGGCAGGCACACCGGGTCGCAGGTCTTCTACGACCTGGAAGTCGACGGCGAGCTGGTGGAGAACGCGGCATGGACCTTCCCGGCCGCCGACCTCGCCGGGCACATCTCCTTCGAGTGGTTCCGGCGCTGGGGAACCGGGCTCGACCACTGGTACGAGGAGGAGGAAGAGATCTTCGTCCACCCGCGCGACCCGCACAAACGGGTGGACGCCATGCCCAGCAGTCGTCATGTCCAGGTCGAGATCGAGGGCACCGTCGTCGCGGACACCCTGCGCCCGGTGCTGCTGTTCGAGACGGGGCTGCCGACGCGGTACTACATGCCCCGCGACGACGTCCGCCTCGACCTGTTCGAGCCCACCGACCACCACACGGGCTGCCCGTACAAGGGCACGGCCCAGTACTGGAACTGGCGCGGCGAGGGCGAGGTCCCGCGGAACATCGTCTGGAGCTACGCCGAGCCACTCGCCGCCGTGGCCCCCGTCAAGGGGCTCGTGGCCTTCTACAACGAGGCCGTGGAGATCACCGTGGACGGGCAGCGCCTGGAGCGGCCCGTCACCCCGTTCACGGCGAGCCTCAAGGCCTGACCAGCAGCTGGAAGTCGAACGCGTACCGGGACGCGCGATAGATGTGCGTCCCGTACTCGACCGGCCGGCCCGTGTCGTCGTACGCCGTGCGCTGCATGGTCAGCAGCGCGGCGCCCTCCTTCTCGTCGAGGCGTCCGGCCTCCTCGGCGGTGGCGCAGCGGGCGCCGACGGTCTGACGGGCGCTGTGCAGGGTGATGCCGACCGCGCGCATCATCCGGTACAGGCCGGTCGACTCCAGCCGGGCCGTGTCGAGGTCGAGCAGGCTCGCGGGCAGGTAGTTGCAGAGGATGGCGACCGGCTGGCCGTGGGTGCAGCGCAGCCGCTCCAGCAGGGTGACCTCCGCGCCCTCCGCGATGCCGAGAGCCGCGGCGACGTCGGCGGTCGCGGGGACGCGCTCGTTGCGGACGACCTCGGTGGTCGGGCCCTGCCCGGCCGCCTCCAGGTCGTCGTACAGGCTGCTGAGCTCCAGCGGGCGCTTCACCTGGCTGTGCACCACCTGGGTGCCCACCCCGCGCCGCCGGACCAGCAGCCCCTTGTCGACCAGCGACTGGATGGCCTGTCGGACGGTGGGCCGGGACAGGCCAAGGCGCACCGACAGGTCGACCTCGTTGCCCAGGAGGTTGCCCGGGGCGAGGACCCCGTGCTCGATCGCCGCCTCCAGCTGCTGGGCGAGCTGGTAGTACAGCGGCACGGGACTGCCCCGGTCCAGGGCGAAGTCCAGCGAGTCCAGCGCGGACGTGGACGCGGCGCGTGCGGAACCGCGGGTCTTCGCCATGGGACGAACCTCCCTGTCAGGGTCAGGAGTTGCTGGGGAATCCGAGGTTGATGCCACCGTCGGACGGGTCCGGCCAGCGGGTGGTGATCACCTTGCCCTGGGTGTAGAAGGCGATGCCGTCGTTGCCGTAGATGTGCAGGTCACCGAAGAGCGAGTCCTTCCAGCCACCGAAGGAGTGGTAGCCGACCGGCACCGGGATCGGCACGTTCACGCCGACCATGCCCGCCTTGACCTCCAGCTGGAAGCGGCGGGCGGCGCCGCCGTCCCGGGTGAAGATCGCGGTGCCGTTGCCCCAGCGGGAGGCGTTGATCAGGTTGATGGCCTCCTCGTACGTCTCCGCACGCACCACCGCCAGCACCGGACCGAAGATCTCGTCCCGGTACGCGTCCGCCGTCAGCGGCACCCGGTCCAGCAGCGAGACACCGAGGAAGAAGCCGTCCTCGTGGCCCTCGACCGAGTAGCCGGTGCCGTCGACGACGACCTCGGCGCCCTGCTCGGCGGCCGACGCCACGTAGGACGCCACCTTGTCGCGGTGCTCGCGCGTGATCAGCGGGCCCATCTCGGACGTCGGGTCGTTGCCGGGGCCGATCTTCAGGTTCTTCGCGCGCTCGGCGATCTTGCCGACCAGATCGTCGCCGGTGTCACCGACGGCGACCACGACCGACACGGCCATGCAGCGCTCGCCCGCCGAACCGTACGCGGCGTTGATCGCCTGGTCGGCGGCGAAGTCCAGGTCGGCGTCGGGCAGGACCAGCATGTGGTTCTTGGCGCCACCGAGAGCCTGCACACGCTTGCCGTGCTCGACCGCCTTGAGCTGGATGTACTTCGCGATCGGCGTGGAGCCGACGAAGGAGACCGCCTCGATGTCCGGGTGCTCCAGGAGCCGGTCCACGGCCACCTTGTCGCCCTGCACGACGTTCAGCACACCCTCCGGCAGCCCGGCCTCGGAGGCCAGTTCGGCGAGCCGGTACGACGCCGACGGGTCCTTCTCGGACGGCTTCAGCACGAAGGTGTTGCCGCACGCGATGGCCAGCGGGAACATCCACATCGGCACCATGGCGGGGAAGTTGAACGGCGTGATGCCGGCGACCACGCCCAGCGGCTGCCGGATCGAGGCCACGTCGACCCGGGTGGACACCTGCGTCGACAGCTCGCCCTTCAGCTGCACGCTGATCCCGCAGGCCAGCTCCACGATCTCCATGCCGCGCGCGACCTCGCCGAGAGCGTCGGAGTGCACCTTGCCGTGCTCGGCGGTGATCAGCTCGGCGATCTCGTCGCGGTGGGCGTCCAGCAGCTCGCGGTACTTGAAGAGGATCGCGGTGCGCTTGGCCAGGGAGGTCTGGCCCCAGCTCTCGAACGCGGCCTTGGCGGAGGCGACGGCGGCGTCCACCTCGTCCACGGTCGCGAACGCGACCTGCTTCTCCTGGGCGCCGGTGGCCGGGTTGTAGACGGGGGCGAAGCGGCCGGAGCCGCCCTCCACGGGCTTGCCGTCTATCCAGTGGGTGATGGTCTTCATGGTGCGAAGGGGCCTTTCGAAAGCGGGGGTGAAGTGCGGGTCGGGTGCGGGGAGTTCAGAGGTGGTGGCGACGGTCGGCGGCGTGCTGGTCGTACCGTGTGCGGGCTTCGACGGCGGCCTCGCGGGAGGAGACCTCGGCCACCGGCACGTCCCACCAGGCCTCGGCGCCCGGCGAGGTCGGGTTGAGGATGTCCGTCTCGACGTACACGCAGGTCGGCCGCTCGGAGGCGCGGGCCGTGGCCAGCGCCTCGCGCAGCTCGCGGACCGTCTTGGCGCGCAGCACGTCCATGCCGAGGCTGGCCGCGTTGGCGGCGAGGTCGACCGGGAGCGGGGCGCCGGTGAAGGTGCCGTCGGCGGCGCGGTAGCGGTAGTCGGTGCCGAAGCGCTCGGCGCCGACCTCGTTCGACAGCCCGCCGATGGAGGCGTAGCCGTGGTTCTGGATCAGGACGATGTTGACCGGCAGGCCCTCCTGGACCGCGGTGACGATCTCCGTCGGCATCATCAGGTACGTGCCGTCGCCGACGAGCGACCACACGGCGACGTCCGGCGCGGCCTGCTGGATGCCGATCCCGGCCGGGATCTCGTAGCCCATGCAGGAGTAGCCGTACTCCAGGTGGTACTGGCGCGGAGAGCGCGAGCGCCACAGCTTGTGCAGGTCACCCGGGAGCGAACCGGCCGCGTTGATCACCACGTCCTCGTCGCCGACGACCGCGTCCAGCGCGCCCAGCACCTGGGTCTGCGTCGGTACGGCGCTCTCGTCGTCGGCGCGGTAGGCGGCCTCGACGACCGCGTCCCAACGCTCCTTGCCGGCGCGGTACTCGGCCTCGTACGTCGCGTCCACCCGGTGGCCGGCCAACTCCTCCGCCAGCTTCTCGAGCCCGGCCCGCGCGTCGCAGACCAGCGTGCGCGCGGCCAGTTTGTGCGCGTCGAAGCCCGTGATGTTGAGGTTCAGGAAGCGCACGTCCGGGTTCTGGAAGAGCGTGCCGGAGGCGGTGGTGAAGTCGGTGTACCTCGTGCCCACGCCGATCACCAGGTCGGCCGTGCGCGCGGTGTCGTCGCTGACCGAGGTGCCGGTGTGGCCGATGCCACCGAGGTCGGCGGGGTGGTCGTACCGCAGCGAGCCCTTGCCCGCCTGGGTGGAGGAGACCGGGATGCCGGTGGCCTCGACGAAGGCCTTCAGCGCCGCCTCGGCCTCGCTGTGGTGGACGCCGCCGCCCGCGACGATCAACGGGCGCTCGGCGGTCCGGATCGCCTCGACGGCCGCGGTCAGCTCGACCGGGTCGGGCGCGGGGCGCCGTACGTACCAGACGCGCTCGGCGAAGAACTCCTGAGGCCAGTCGTACGCCTCCGCCTGCACGTCCTGGGGGAGGGCCAGCGTCACCGCGCCGGTCTCGGCGGGGTCGGCGAGGACGCGCATGGCGTTCAGCGCGGACGGGATGAGGGCCTCGGGGCGGGTGATCCGGTCGAAGTAGCGGGAGACCGGGCGCAGGGTGTCGTTGACCGACACGTCCGCCTCGGTGGGGTGCTCCAGCTGCTGGAGCAGGGGGTCCGGGGCGTGCGAGGCGAAGTAGTCGCCGGGGAGGAGCAGGACCGGGAGGCGGTTGATGGTGGCCAGGGCGGCGCCGGTGACGAGGTTGGTCGCGCCCGGGCCGATCGACGTCGTCACGGCCTGCGCGGAGAGGCGGTTGAGCTGCCGGGCGTAGCCGACGGCCGCGTGCACCATGGACTGCTCGTTGCGGCCCTGGTGGTACGGCATGACGTCCTCGCCCGCCTGGAGGAGGGCCTGACCGAGGCCGGCGACGTTGCCGTGGCCGAAGATGCCCCAGGTCCCGGCGACCAGCCGGTGCCGTACGCCGTCGCGCTCGGTGTACTGGACGGACAGGAACCGCACCAGCGCCTGGGCGACGGTCAGGCGGACGGTGGATGGGCTCATCGGGGACCTCACTGGGACGGAGCGGTGTAGAGGGGCAGACGGGGGTCGACGGGCTGGTCGGGCCAGGTGCCGCGGATCCAGGCGTGGTCGGGGTGGTCGCAGATCAGCCAGGCGCGCTCGGCCTCGGGGCCCGCCATGACGTTGAGGTAGTACATGTGGTGGCCGGGCACCGCCATGGAGGGCCCGTGCCAGCCGTCGGGGATCAGCACGACGTCGCCGCCGCGCACCTCGGCCAGCACGTCGGTGTTCCGGCCGTGACCGGACGGGGAGACGCGCTGGTAGCCGAGGCCGGGCGTGCCCTCGTGGTCGGCGAACTCGAAGTAGTAGATCTCCTCCAGCACCGACTCCTCGCCGGGGCGGTGCTCGTCGTGCTTGTGCGGCGGGAACGACGACCAGTTGCCGCCAGGGGTGATGACCTCGACCGCGATCAGCTTGTCGCACTCGAAGACGCCGGCCGCGCCGAAGTTGTTCACCTGGCGGGAGGAGTTGCCCGTGCCGCGCAGCTCCACCGGCACCGAGGACGCCGGGCCGTAGCGGGCGGGCAGTCGCCGGGTGCAGCGCGCGCCGGTCAGCGCGAACCGGCCGCCGCCGGTGGACGAGACGGTCGTACGGGCGTCGCGCGGGACGTAGGCGAAGTCGCTGACGCCGCTGAACACGCTGTCCCGGCCGGTGATGCGGAAGGTGTCATGGCCGAAGTCGTCCGTCGACTCGACCGTGCAGCCGCCGCTCAGGGACAGCACGATCCACTCGCTGTCGCCGGTCTCGAAGCTGTGCGAGCCGCCGGGCGGCAGCTCCAGGATCTTCAGGCTGGAGTAGCCCCAGCCGGCCTTCTCGGGCGTGACGTCCACGACGTAGGGGCCGCCGAGCGCCTTTCCCGCGGGAAGGTGATACGTCATCGTCTCTCTCCGCCTCGCAATCCGGTCACAACAGGCCGACGGCCGTGTCCACCGCCGTCTCCACGCTGCCCTCGGCCGGGTAGAGCAGCGAGCGGCCGACGACCATGCCCTGGACGGTGGGGAGCCTGAGCGCCTTGCGCCAGCGCTCGTACGCGCCCTCCTGGTCGCCCCCGACCTCACCGCCCAGCAGGACGACGGGGAGCGTGGACGTCTCAAGAACTTCCGCCATGTCGTCCGGGTCATGGGTGACGGGCAGTTTCAGCCAGGTGTAGGCCGAGGTGCCGCCGAGGCCCGACGCGATGGCGATCGACCTGGTGACGGCCTCGGCGGACAGGTCGTTGCGCACCTGGCCGTCGATCCGCCGGGAGATGAACGGCTCGACGAACAGCGGAAGTCGCAGTGCGGCCATGTCGTCGATGGCGCGGGCCGTGGTCTCCAGGGTGGTCAGCGAGCCCGGGTCGTCGTAGTCGATGCGCACCAGCAGCTTGCCGGCGTCGAAGCGGAGCCGGGCCATGTCCTCGGCGCGGTGGCCGGTGAAGCGGTCGTCCATCTCGAAGGAGGCTCCGGCCAGGCCGCCGCGGTTCATGGAGCCCATGACAACCTTGTCGTCGAGGACGCCGAGCAGCAGCAGATCCTCCAGGATGTCCGCGGTGGCCAGGACCCCGTCGACGCCGGGCCGGGACAGCGCTATGCAGAGACGTTCCAGCAGATCGGCCCGGTTGGCCATGGCGAGCCGGTGCCCGCCGACGCCCAGGGCGCCGCGGGCCGGGTGGTCGGCGGCCACGATCATCAGGCGGCCGCTGTCGCCGATCAGCGGGCGGCGCACTCTGCGGGCGGCGGCCTCGGCGATGGCCTCGGGGTTCCGGGCTCTGACCGCGGTGAGGTCGGGGATGCTGATGCTCAAGGAAAGCTCCGTTCGGGGGTGGCTCGGTGGGCCGTCACGACGCCTGGGCGAGGAGGTCCTCGACCTCGGACTCGGTGGGCATCGCGGAGGAGCAGGCGAGGCGGGAGGCGACGAGGGCGCCTGCGGCGTTGGCGTACCGCATGATCTTCGCCAGGTCCCAGCCGGCCAGCAGGCCGTGGACCAGCGAGCCGCCGAAGGCGTCGCCCGCGCCGAGGCCGTTGGCCACCTCGACCGGCACCGGCGGCACCTCGGCCTCGCTGCCGTCGCGATGCACCGCCAGCACGCCCTTGGGGCCCTGCTTGACGACCGCCAGCTCCACGCCGGCCGCCAGCAGCGCCTCCGCGCAGGCGCGGGGCTCACGGACCCCGGTGGCGACCTCGCACTCGTCGAGGTTGCCGACCGCGACCGTGGCATGCCGCAGCGCCTCGGCGTAGTACGGGCGGGCCTGGTCCGGGTCGTGCCAGAACATGGGGCGCCAGTCGAGGTCGAAGACCGTGGTGCCCGCCTTGTCGCGCGCCTTGAGGGCGGCGAGGGTGGCGGAGCGGCTCGGCTCCTCGCTCAGACCGGTGCCGGTGATCCAGAAGACACGCGCCGAGCGGATCGCCCAGTAGTCCAGCTCGTCGGAGTGTATCTCCAGGTCAGGGGCCTTAGGCTGCCGGTAGAAGTACAGCGGGAAGTCGTCCGGCGGGAAGATCTCGCAGAACGTCACCGGCGTCGGATAGGCCGCGACCGGCGTCACCCAGCGGTCGTCGACGCCGAAGTCCTTCAGGGCCTCGTGCAGATACGCGCCGAACGGGTCGTCGCCGGTGCGCGTGATCACGGCGGTGTCCCGGCCGAGCCGGGCGGCGGCCACGGCGACGTTCGCGGCGGAGCCTCCGAGGAATTTGCCGAACGTCTCCACCTGCGTCAGAGGTAGGCCAGACTGCAGGGGGTAGAGATCGACTCCTATTCTTCCCATCGTGATCAAGTCGAAGGACTTGGCTGACTCGGCCATGCGCGACGCTCCTAGAGCTGGACAGGGGTTGCGGGTCCCAGCGGGCCTGCCGCCTCCCAGGTGTAGGTCGTGGAGGCCGACGCTGTCAATAGTTTGTACTTACATTCGGACCTGAACGTGAAATGATGTCTTAACAAAGTATTGACAGCGGGCGCATCTAGGGATTGGATCCCGTCCCAGCGAACCGCAGTGGTTCCACGGCACACGACCCGGACTTTCCCAAGGTCCGGGCCACGGATCCAGTGATCATCCCTTTCCCCCCCGTCGCACACCCCGTCGCACAGTGAGGTGCTGGAAAGATGGACCGCTACACCCCCCGCTCCCGCAAGCTGGCCCCTATGGTGGCCGTGGCTGCCGCGGCAGCGCTGACCCTCGCAGGCTGCTCCAGCAGCTCTGGTGGCAAGCAGGCCGAGGAGGGCGGGGAAAACGCTTCTGCGGGCAAGGCCAACACTCCCCGTATGACCGTCGCCCTGGTGACCCACCAGGCGCCCGGTGACACCTTCTGGGACATCGTCCGCAAGGGCGCCGAGGCGGCCGCCGCCAAGGACAACATCAAGTTGGACTACTCCGCCGACCCGAACGCGGGCAACCAGGCCACCCTGGTGCAGACCGCGATCGACAAGAAGGTCGACGGCATCGCGGTCACCCTCGCCAAGCCGGACGCCCTGAAGGACGTCATCGCCAAGGCGAAGGCCGCGAACATCCCCGTCGTCGGCCTCAACTCCGGTGTGAGCGACTGGCAGAAGCTCGGCCTGATGGAGTTCTTCGGCCAGGACGAGACGGTGGCCGGCGAGGCGCTCGGCAAGCGCCTGAACGAGGCCGGCGCCAAGAAGGCCGTCTGCGTCATCCAGGAACAGGGCAACATCGGCCTCACCCAGCGCTGTGACGGCGTGAAGAAGACGTTCGAGGGCACGACCGAGACCCTGAACGTCAACGGCACGGACATGCCGTCCGTGAAGTCCACGATCACCGCCAAGCTCAAGACGGACAGCGACATCGACTACGTCGTCACCCTCGGCGCGCCGTTCGCGATGACGGCCGCTCAGTCCGTGGACGAGACCGGCAGCAAGGCGAAGGTCGCCACCTTCGACCTCAACAAGGAACTGACCGGAGCGATCAGCAAGGGCGACATCGAGTTCGCCGTCGACCAGCAGCCCTACCTCCAGGGCTACCTGGCGATCGACTCCCTCTGGCTCTACAAGAACAACGGCAACTACATGGGCGGCGGCGAGGCACCGGTGCTGACGGGACCTGCCTTCGTCGACAAGACGAATGTCGAGACGATCGACAAGTTCGCCGCGAAGGGCACTCGGTGACGAACATGACGCAACAGGCTGAGCCGGCGGTGACCACACCGCCGGCCCCCGGCCCCGGCAAGGAATCCGACGGGCGGACCCAGCAGCGGCCACTGGCGCTGCGCCTCCTCGCCCGGCCCGAGGTCGGTGTCTTCCTCGGCGCCGTCGCGGTGCTGATCTTCTTCCTCATCACGGCTCCGGCCGTGCGTGACGGCAGCTCGATGGCGAACATCCTGTACCAGTCGTCGACCATCGGGATCATGGCACTGCCGGTCGCGCTGCTGATGATCGGCGGCGAGTTCGACCTGTCGGCCGGTGTCGCGGTGATCACGTCGGCGCTGACGGCCAGCATGACCGCCTACCAGCTCAGCATGAACGTGTGGGTCGGCGTGATCGTCGCCCTGATCGTGTCCCTCGCGATCGGCCTGTTCAACGGCTGGCTGCTGGTCAAGACCGGACTCCCCAGCTTCCTGGTCACCCTCGGCACGTTCCTGATCCTCCAGGGCGTGAACCTCGCGGTCACCAAGCTGATCACCGGCAACGTCGCCACGGACGACATCAGCGACATGGACGGCTTCGACCAGGCCAAGGCGCTGTTCGCCTCGTCCTTCGACGTCGGCGGCGTCAACGTGAAGATCACGGTGGTGTGGTGGCTGGTCTTCGCGGCGCTGGCCACGTGGGTGCTGTTGCGTACCAAGTACGGCAACTGGATCTTCGCGGTCGGCGGCAACAAGGAGTCCTCCCGGGCCGTCGGTGTGCCGGTGACGTTCACCAAGATCTCGCTGTTCATGCTGGTCGGCTTCGGTGCCTGGTTCGTCGGCATGCACCAGCTGTTCTCCTTCAACACCGTGCAGTCCGGCGAGGGCGTCGGGCAGGAGCTCATCTACATCGCCGCGGCCGTGATCGGCGGCTGTCTGCTGACCGGCGGTGCCGGTTCGGCGATCGGCCCGGTCTTCGGTGCCTTCATGTTCGGCATGGTCCAGCAGGGCATCGTCTACGCCGGCTGGAACCCCGACTGGTTCAAGGCCTTCCTCGGCGTGATGCTCCTCGGCGCCGTCCTCATCAATCTGTGGGTCCAGCGCACAGCGACCAGGAGGTGACCAGAATGACCACCGAGAAGACCGGCACACACGGTGCCATCCTCCAGGACAAGGCCCCGGAGAAGGACGCCCCGATCGTCGAACTGCGCGGCGCGGGCAAGGCCTACGGCAACATCCGCGCCCTGCACGGCGTGGACCTGAAGGTGTTCCCCAACCAGGTCACCTGCGTCCTCGGCGACAACGGCGCCGGCAAGTCCACCCTCATCAAGATCATCTCCGGCCTGCACCAGCACACCGAGGGCGAGTTCCTCGTCGACGGCGAAGCGGTCCGCTTCTCCACCCCGCGCGAAGCCCTCGACCGCGGTATCGCGACCGTCTACCAGGACCTCGCCGTGGTCCCGCTGATGCCGGTGTGGCGCAACTTCTTCCTCGGCTCCGAGATGACCAAGGGCCCCTGGCCGCTGCGCCGTCTCGACATCGAGAGGATGAAGAAGACCGCCGACCAGGAACTGCGCAACATGGGCATCGTCCTGGACGACCTGGAACAGCCCATCGGCACCCTCTCCGGCGGACAGCGCCAGTGCGTGGCCATCGCCCGCGCCGTCTACTTCGGCGCCCGCGTCCTCATCCTGGACGAGCCCACCGCCGCCCTCGGCGTCAAGCAGTCCGGCGTGGTCCTGAAGTACATCGCCGCCGCCCGCGAGAAGGGCCTCGGCGTCATCTTCATCACCCACAACCCCCACCACGCCTACATGGTCGGCGACCACTTCAGCGTCCTGCGCCTGGGCACCATGGAGCTGAACGCCTCCCGCGCCGACGTCAGCCTCGAAGAACTCACCAACCACATGGCCGGCGGCACCGAACTCGCCGCGCTCAAGCACGAGCTGAGCCAGGTCCGCGGCGTCGACGTCGAGGAACTCCCCGAAGAGGAAGACCTCACCGCACCCGTGGCGTCCACCGAAGGGAAGTCCTGACATGGCCCCCGCGCTCGACCGAATCCGGGTCGGCTCCGCCCCCGACTCCTGGGGCGTCTGGTTCCCCGACGACCCCGTACAGGTGCCCTGGGAACGCTTCCTCGACGAGGTCTCCGAGGCCGGCTACGACTGGATAGAACTCGGCCCGTACGGCTATCTCCCCACCGACCCGGCCCGCCTCACCGACGAGATCGACAAGCGGAACCTCAAGGTGTCGGCCGGCACGATCTTCACCGGACTGCACCGCGGCCCCTCCGTCTGGGAGTCCACCTGGGAGCACGTCAGCGAGGTCGCCTCGCTCACCCAGGCCATGGGCGCGAAGCACCTGGTGGTCATCCCGTCGTTCTGGCGGGACGACAAGACCGCCGAGATCCTGGAGCCGCCGGAGCTCACCGGCGAGCAGTGGGCCCATCTGACCAAGGGCATGGAGCGCCTCGGTCACGAGGTGAAGGAGCGGTTCGGCCTCGACATCGTCGTGCACCCGCACGCCGACACCCACATCGACACCGAGGCCCACGTCGAGCGCTTCCTCGACTCGACCGACTCCGACCTGGTCAACCTCTGCCTGGACACCGGTCACTACGCCTACTGCGGCGGCGACAGCGTCAAGCTGATCGAGACCTACGGCGAGCGCATCGGCTATCTGCACCTCAAGCAGGTCGACCCGGAGATCCTCGCGGACGTGGTCAAGAACGAGATCCCGTTCGGCCCCGCCGTCCAGCGCGGCGTGATGTGCGAACCCCCGGCGGGCGTACCGGAGTTGGGCCCGGTCCTGACGGCGGCACAGAAGCTCAACGTGGACCTGTTCGCGATCGTCGAGCAGGACATGTACCCCTGCGAGCCGGACAAGCCGCTGCCCATCGCGGTCCGCACCCGTAAGTTCCTGAGGTCCTGCGGCGCCTGACGGCCGCCTGACGACCCGAAAGGACGGCCGATCACCATGACCCAGCGTCCACACACGCTCGGAGTGGCGGTCATCGGTACCGGAAAGATGGGCGCCGACCATGTGCGCCGCGTCCAGGAGGTCACCAGCGGGGCACGGGTGACCGCCGTCGTGGACGTCGACGCGGAACGCGCCAAAGCGGTCGCCGCCCGCGTCGACGGCTGCACCGCCCACACCGACCCGGCCGCCGCGATGGCGGCGGCCGACGTCGACGCGGTGATCGTCGCCTCACCGGGCCCCGCCCACGAGGCGGCCCTCCTCGCCGCCTTCGAGCACGACCTGCCGGTCCTGTGCGAGAAGCCGCTCACACCCGACGCCGCCGCCGCGCTGCGGGTCATGGAGGCCGAGCAGAAGCTCGGTCATCGCCGCGTCCAGGTGGGCTTCATGCGGCGCTACGACGCCGAGTACATGAAGCTCAAGTCCCTCCTGGAGACTGGCCAGTTGGGCCGCCCCCTGATGCTGCACAACCGGCACCGCAACGTCGCCAGCCCGCCCGGCTGGACGTCCGAGATGCTCATCAACGACTCCGTGACCCACGAGATGGACGTGACCCGCTGGCTCCTCGGCCACGAGATCACATCCGTCACCGTGCTCACCCCGACGCCGTCCGGCAACGCGCCGGACGGCATCCGCGACCCGCAGTTCGTCCTCTTCGAGACCGACGGCGGCGCGATCGTCGACGTCGAGATCTACGTCAACTGCGGCTTCGGCTACCAGGTCCAGGCCGAGGTCGTCTGCGAACGCGGCACCGCCCGCGTCGGCGACGGCCACGCCATGGTCACCAACGCGGCCGGCCGCTGGGGCGGCATCATCGCCCAGGACTACATCGAGCGGTTCGCCGACGCCTACGACCGTGAGGTCCAGGCCTGGGTGGACGCCACCCGGCGTGGCGAGATCACCGGCCCCAGCGCGTGGGACGGGTACGCCGTGGCCGCGGTGTGCGAGGCGGGCGTACGGGCGCTGGAGGAGGGCGGCCGGGTCGCGGTGGACCTGGTGGACCGGCCGACGCTGTACCAGGACTGACAAGAACGGCTGGGCGCCGGGGAGTTCGCGCTCCCCGGCGCCCAGCCGTTCTCCGTCAGCTCACAGAGCCGTACGCGGACGCGGCTCGAACCCCGCCGCCCGGTAGGCCTCGTCGATCAGAGACATCGTCGCCAGCGCGTCGTCCGCGTCCAGCGGGAGCGGCACGTCCCGGCGGATGTGCGCGGCGAGCGCCTCCAGCTGGTAGGTGTACGACGAGCGCGTGCCGAGCCGCTCCGTCCGCTCGCCGTCCGCCGTACGCACCACGACGCGGTCGTCCAGGTGCGGCAGCACGAAGTTCGGCGCGAGCGCCTCACCCGCCGAGCCGACGATCCGGCAGCTCATCTCCAGCTCGCCGTACGCCATGTGGCAGCGTGCCGACGCGGTCGCCCCGCCGGGGAACTCCAGCTCGGCGTCCAGCCACTCGTCGACGCCCGGCGCTCCCGCCCGCTCCCCGCCGCGAGCGGAGACCAGCCGCGGCGCGCCGCCCGCCCACGGCGCGAGCATCCGCACCGCGTGCAGGCTGTAGCAGCCCAGGTCCATCACGGCGCCGCCCGCGAGCGGCAGCGACCAGCGCGGGTCGGCGTCACCGGGCGCCGGGATCGCGACCAGCGTCTCCACCCGCTTCAGCTCGCCCAGTTCACCGCTTTCGAGGATCTCGTGCAGGCGCCGGGTGACCGGGTGGAAGAGGTAGTGGAAGGCCTCCATGAAGACCGTCCCGGCCTTCGCCGCCGCCTCCCGCACCTCTGCCGCCTCCTCGGCGTTGCTCGCCGACGGCTTCTCCGTCAGGACGTGCTTGCCGGCCGCGAGCGCGGCGAGGTTCCACGGCCCGTGCAGACCGTTGGCGAGCGGGTTGTAGACGACCTCGACGTCGGGGTCGGCGAGCAGGTCCGCGTACGAGTCCACCACCCGCTCCACGTCGTGCTCGTCGGCGAACGCCTCGGCGCGGGACCGGTCGCGCGCGGCCACCGCGACGAGGCGGTGGCCGGTCGTGCGGGCCGGGCCGACGAGGGACAGTTCCGTGATGCGTGCCGCGCCCAGTACTCCGATGCGCAGTGGTTCCCGGCCCGAGTCGCTCATCCCTGCCGTACCTCCTCGATCGTCACCGGACGGTGCTCGTGCAGGGACAGTGTGCACGCGTCGGCGATCCAGCCGGCCTCCAGCGCGTCCTCGATGGTGCACGGGGAGGGCCGGGTGCCGGCCACGACCTCGGTGAACGCGGTGAGTTCGGCGCGGTAGGCCGCGGTGAAGCGGTCCATGAAGAAGTCGTGCGGGGTACCCGCCGGGAAGGTCACGCCGGGCTCGACCGAGCGCAGCGGCAGCTTGTCCTCCAGGCCGACGGCGATGGAGTCCGTAAAGCCGTGGATCTCCATGCGGACGTCGTAACCCCGGGCGTTGTGGCGGGAGTTGGAGACCACCGCGATCGTGCCGTCGTCCAGGGTGAGGATCGCGCCGGTGGTGTCGGCGTCGCCGGCCTCCTTGATGTAGTCGGCGCCCCTGTTGCCGCCGACGGCGTACACCTCGGTCACCTCGCGGCCGGTCACCCAGCGGATGATGTCGAAGTCGTGCACCGAGCAGTCCCGGAAGATGCCACCGGAGGCGGCGATGTACGCGGCCGGCGGCGGCGCCGGGTCCAGCGTGGTCGAGCGGACGGTGTGCAGCTTGCCGAGCTCGCCGCTCTGCACGGCGGCGCGGGCGTTGACGAATCCGGTGTCGAAGCGGCGGTTGTAGCCGATCTGGATCGGCACGCCCTTGCCCTGGACGGCCTTCAGAACCTCGACGCCCTCGCTCATGGTCTTGGCGACGGGCTTCTCGCAGAAGACGGGGATGCCGGCCTCGACGCCGGCCAGGATCAGTGCCGGGTGGGCGTCGGTCGCCGCGGCGACGACGATGCCGTCCACGCCTGCGGCCAGCAGGGCCTCCGGCGAGTCCACGACCTCGGCCCCGAACCGATCGGCGGCGGCCTTGGCGGCCTCGGCGAAGGGGTCGGTGACGACGAGGGAGTCGACCGCGTCGAGTCCGGACAGGGTCTCGGCGTGGAAGGCGCCGATGCGGCCGAGGCCGAGGATTCCGATACGCATTAGCTCCGCTGCTTTCATGGTGTGTGGTTGCTGTTCGTTGCCGGGGCTCCGCCCCGGACCCCGTCGCCCTTCGGGCTCGTCCTCAAACGCCGGACGGGCTGATTCAGTCCAGGCCGCCCAAGACGTTCTGGTCCCAGTCGATCACCGACCCGGTGACCACCCCGGATCGGTCCGACAACAGGAAGACCACGAAGTCGGCGATTTCGTCCGGCTGGCCCAGCTTGCCCATCGGCAGCCGGGCGGCAGCCTCCTCCCGCCAGTCGTCCCCGGCCCCGTGGAACGCCTTCTGCGTCGCGTCCTCACCCTCCGTCGCGGTCCACCCGATGTTCAGGCCGTTGATCCGGACCCGGTCCCACCGGTGGGCGTGCGCGGCGTTACGGGTCAGCCCGATGAGGCCGGCCTTGGCGGAGACGTACGGCGCGAGGAACGGCTGCCCGCCGTGCGCCGAGGACGTGATGATGTTGACGATCGTGCCGGGGGCCTTGCGCGCGACCATGTCGGAGACGGCCGCCTGCATGGCGAAGAACGGCGCCTTGAGGTTGATCGCGATGTGCTGGTCGAACAGCTCGGGCGTGGTGTCGAGCAGCGTGCCCCGGGACGTCAGCCCCGCCGAGTTGACCAGGCAGTCGATCCGCCCGTACGCGTCGACGACCTCGGCGACGGAGGCCTTCGCCTGCTCGGCGTCCGACAGGTCGGCCCGCACGAACATGGCCTTGCCGCCTTCGGCGGCGAGTTCGGCCACCAGGGCTTCACCGGGCTCGGCGCGCCGCCCCGTGACCGCCACGACCGCACCTTCGCGCACCGCGGTCCGCGCGATGGCGGCGCCCACGCCCTGGCTGCCGCCGTTGACGAGGACGACCTTGTCGTCGAGAAGTCCCATGTCTGTCCGGGTCCTTTCAGCTCTGGTCGGCTCGGTTCAGCTCTGGCGCCGCTCGGCGCCGGCCCGCAGCTCGTCCCGCAGAGCCTCGGGGGTCCATCCCTCGCGCAGCGCACGCCGTACGACGTCCGCCTGGCTGGGCGGGGCCAGCCCGTCCACCGGCGGGTCGCTGTCGAGGTTGGTGGGGAAGGGGTAGCCCTCGGCGCTCGCGGCGATCACGTTCGCCGCCCACGCCTCGTCGGCGCCCGCATCCTTGCGCTGGAGCAGCACCGGGTACACGGCGTTGGCGACGGCCTCGCGGTCCACCGTCTCCATGGCCCGCCCGAACGCGGAGGACACCTGGAGGAGGTTCGCCATACGGCGGATGTCCGCCGACCGGTTGGTGCCGGCCGCGTGGAACAGTGCCGGGTTGAAGAAGGCCGCGTCGCCCTTGGCGAGCGGCAGCTGGACGTGGCGGTCCTCGAAGTACGCCTGGAACTCGGGCAGTCGCCACGCCAGGTAGCCGGGCTCGTACCGCTGCGAGTACGGCAGGTACATCGTCGGCCCGGACTCCACCGGCATGTCGCCGTGCGCGACGGCGCCCTGGAGGGTGAGCACGGGGGAGAGGACGTGGACATGGGCCGGGTAGGCGGCCGCGACCTCGTTGGACAGGAAGCCCAGGTGGTAGTCGCGGTGCGCGGTCTGCGCCGCGCCGCCCGGGTTGACCACGTTCACCTGCGAGGTGACCTGGTAGCCGGGCCCGAGCCAGGCGGTCGAGACCAGGGCCAGGATGTCGTTGGCGTAGTAGTCGGCGAAGGCCTCGGGGTCGTACAGGGCCACCTTCTCCAGCGCGTTCCAGACCCGGTCGTTGGCGCCCGGCTTGGCGAAGTGGTCCCCGGCGTCCGCGCCCGAGGCGCGCTGCTCGGCGATCAGGGCGTCGAACACGGCGCTGAGCCGGTCGACGGTCCCCGGGTCCGGGAAGGCGCCCTGGAAGACGACGACGCCGGGTCCGTCGGTGAGCGCGCGGACCAGTTCGGCCCGTACCGCACGGACGTCGTCGGCCTCGCGCAGACGGTCGCTGTCGTAGACCAGGACTTCGCGCTCCACGCGGGAGGCGTACGGGTAGTCGGCGAGGTCGGTCGTCCGCTCCACGAGCTCCCGGAAGTCGGCGAGGTCGCAGTCGTGCTCGGACAGCCAGGCCCGGCGGTGTGCGGCGGTGAAGGACATCGGTGTCCTCTCGGTGACAGGGGCGACTCAGCGCTGCCATTCTTGTCATGACAATCCCGTCGAACAACCAGCAGCCGCCCATCAAAAACCCCTCAAGGAGCCGTCCCGTGGGCCACCCCTTCCCGATCCGGGAAATCGCACGTCAGGCGGGCCTGAGCGAGGCCACCGTGGACCGGGTCCTGAACGGCAGGGGAGGGGTGCGCGAGAGCACCGCGCGGGAGGTCCAGCAGGCGATAGCCGACCTGGACCGGCAGCGCACCCAGGTCCGCCTCGTCGGCCGTACCTTCATGATCGACATGGTGGTGCAGGCACCCGAGCGGTTCACCACCGCCGTACGCGCCGCCCTGGAGACCGAGCTGCCGTCGCTGCACCCGGCCGTCGTGCGCTCCCGCTTCCACTTCCGGGAGACCGGGCCGATACCCGAGCTGACCCGGACGCTGGACCGCATAGCCCGGCGCGGCTCGCAGGGCGTGATCCTCAAGGCCCCCGACGTCCCCGAGGTCACCGCCGCCGTCGCCCGGCTCGCGGAGGCCGGCATCCCGGTGGTGACCCTGGTGACCGACCTGCCCTCCACCGCACGCCTCGCCTATGTCGGCATCGACAACCGGGCCGCCGGTGCGACCGCCGCGTACCTCATGGGCCAGTGGCTCGGCGACCGCCCCGGCAATGTGCTGACCAGCCTCAGCAGCGGCTTCTTCCGCAACGAGGAGGAGCGCGAGATGGGCTTCCGCAGCGCCATGCGGACCCACCATCCCGACCGCACGCTCGTCGAGATCGCCGAGGGCCAGGGCCTGGACGCCACCCAGTACGACCTGGTCCGGGCCGCACTGGAGCGGGACCCGGACATCCGTGCCGTCTACTCGATCGGCGGCGGCAACATCGCCACCCTGCGCGCCTTCGCGGACCTGGGCCGCCCGTGCGCGGTGTTCGTCGCGCACGATCTCGACCAGGACAACACCCGGCTGCTGCGCGAGCACCGGCTGTCCGCCGTCCTCCACCACGACCTGCGCCAGGACATGCGCGAGGCCTGCCACATCGTCATGCGGGCCCACGGCGCGCTGCCGCCGGCGGGGCCCACGCTGCCGTCGGCGATCCAGGTGGTGACGCCGTACAACATGCCCACGCCCATCGGGTGACGATCAAGGGCGTACGCCTGGCGTGTACACCGGCTGGACGGCCCCGGCTCCCTACCGTCGTGCGCATGTGGAAATCGAACCCGGACGGCGGTCCCGAGCGGCTGATCGCGCTCGCCGACGGCGTGTTCGCCATCGCCCTCACGCTGCTCGTCCTGGACTTCTACGTCCCTCGGGGACTCGGCTCGGACAAGTACGACGACGCCCTGCACGAACTGCTCCCGAACCTCGGCGCCTACGCGCTCAGCGTGCTCGTGCTCGGCGCCTTCTGGCGTCAGCACCGCCGTGTCTTCGGCTACGTCCGGCAGCTCGACGGGCAGGTGATCGGACTGTCCATCACGGGCCTGGGGGTCGCGGCCCTGCTGCCCTTCCCCACCAAGCTCCTCGCCGAGTACGGCACAGAGCCCGAGTCGGTCGCCATCTACGCGGGGGCGGTCGCCGCCCTCGGCGCCGCCCACCTCGCGGTGCTCCTCGTCCTGGTCCGGCGTCCCTGGCTGCGTGGCGCGACACAGCCGCCGGAGGGCTTCGGGCTCTTCGCGCTCGACCTCTCGGTGACGGTCGCGGTGTTCCTCGCCAGCGTCCCGCTCGCCCTGGCCCAGGGCGAGGCCGCCATGTGGCTCTGGCTGGTCATGGTCCCGATCAAGGTGGCCATCGGCCGACAGGCGGAGCGGGCGCGCTGAGCCCCGGCGTCACTCCGCCGCGGCCACGTCCACCCACGCGCCGCTCTGCGCCGACCGCGCCATCGCGTCGAGTACGGCGGCGCCGCGCACGGCGTCGTCGAGGGTGGCGCCGTGCGGGGTGCCCTCGGCGACCGAGCGCAGGAAGCGGTACGCCTCGACGACCTTGAGGTCGTCGTAGCCCATGGCGTTCGCGGCGCCCGGCTGGAAAGCGCCGAACTCGCCGTCGCCCGGGCCGACGTACACGGTGCCGACCGGCTGGTCCTGGTAGCTGGTGCCACGGCTGATGCCGAGCTCGCCCATGCGACGGAAGTCCCAGAACACGGCGCCCTTGGTGCCGTGCACCTCGAAGCCGTAGTTGTTCTGCTCACCGACCGAGACCCGGCAGGCCTCCAGCACGCCGCGGGCGCCGGAGGCGAAGCGCAGCAGACAGTTGACGTAGTCCTCGTTCTCCACCGGGCCGAGTTCCCCGGTGGCGAGGGTGTGGCCGGCGGTCGCGCCGGTCGGACGGGCCCGCTCGGGTACGAAGATCGCGGTGTCGGCGGTCAGCGAGGTGATGTCGCCGAGCAGGAAGCGGGCCAGGTCGGCGCCGTGCGAGGCGAGGTCGCCGAGGACTCCGCTGCCGCCGCGCTCCCGCTCGTAACGCCAGGTCAGCGCACCCTGCGGGTGGGCGGCGTAGTCGCTGAACAGGCGGATGCGGACGTGGGTGACGGTGCCGATCTCGCCGGCGGCGATCAGGTCGCGGGCGGTCTCGACGGCGGGCGCGTTGCGGTAGTTGAAGCCGACCGCGCTCTGTACGCCGGCCTTGGCGGCCGCGTCCGCCACCGCGCGGGCGTCCTCGGCGGTCAGACCCACCGGCTTCTCGATCCAGATGTGCTTGCCGGCCTCGGCCATCGCGACGCCGATCTCGCGGTGCAGGAAGTTCGGCGCGGTGATGCTGACGGCCCGCACACGCGGGTCGGCGGCCACCTCGCGCCAGTCACGGGTCGTCGAGGCGAACCCGAACTGCGCGGCCGCCTCCTCGGCCCGGCCGGGCACCTCCTCGGCCACGGCCACCAGCTCCGGACGCAGGGACAGTGCCGGATAGTGGTGCGCGACACGGGCGTACGCCTGTGTGTGCACCCGTCCCATCCAGCCGAATCCGACGACGGCGACGCCGAGCGTGTCCATCATTGCAGCCCCTCTTTGGACCGGTCCATTTCCTGTCCAGCTCACCTTGGGCGCGGCCCAGTAGCGGTGTCAACCCTTTCCCTCCCCTTTGACAAGGTGCGGCAGCCCATGGAACGGTCCATGTCCATGAGAGCGCCGACGATCCGTGATGTGGCCGACCGGGCCGGCGTCTCCAAGTCACTGGTCTCGCTGGTGCTGCGCGGCTCCGACCAGGTCCGCCCCGAGAAACGCGAGGCCGTCCTGCGGGCCGTACGTGAACTCGGGTACCGTCCGAACGCCGCCGCCCGCAGCCTCAGCGAGCAGCGCACCCGCACGGTCGGCGTCCTCCTGAACGACCTGCGCAACCCCTGGTTCGTCGACATGCTCGACGGTCTGAACTCGCTCCTGCACGACAACGGCCTGCGCATGCTCCTGGCCGACGCCCGCCTCAACCGCCGCACCGGACAGGACCCGGCCGGCCCCTTCCTGGACCTCGGGGTCGACGGCCTGGTCGTGGTCGGCACACTGCCCGACCCGGCCGCGCTCGGAGCGGTCGCCGAACGCCTCCCGGTGGTGGTGGCGGGGGCGCGCGAGCCGCTGCTGCCCGGCGTGGACGTGGTCGCCAACGACGACGAGCACGGCGCCCGCCTGGTCACCGAGCACCTCATCGGGCTCGGGCACCGGCGCATCGCGCACATCGCCGGGTACGGCGCGGTCGGTGAACTGCGGCGGCGGAGCTTCGAGGCGACGATGCGGGAGCACGGCCTCGCGGCCGAGGCGGTCGTCGAGGCGAGCGACATGACCGAGGAGGGCGGCTACCGCACCACGGTCCGGCTGCTGAGCCGCCCGGACCGGCCGACGGCCGTCTTCGCCGTGAACGACATCGCCGCCATCGGCGCTCTCTCGGCGGCCGAGGAGACGGGGCTGCGGGTGCCGCGCGACCTGTCCGTCGTCGGCTACGACAACACGAGCATCGCCCGGGTGCGCCACGTGTGGCTCACGACCGTCGACAACGCCAGCCACGAGGTCGGCCGCCGCGCGGCCCGCCGCCTGCTCGACCGGTTCGAGGGCACGGGCGGAGCGGGCGAAGTCCGGCTCGCGGTACCGACGTTGGAGATCCGCGGCTCGACGGCGCCGCCGCACGTGGGCTGACCGCTGGGCGCGCACTGACCGGCGTACGCGCCGACCGTGAGCGAGGAGAGCGCCCCCCGCCGCCGCACCCGCGGTGAGTGGCGTCCGTCATATGTACGGACGAGCCATATCTACCGATGAGCCATATGTGCAGATGAGCCGAACTGGGTTATACGACGGTCTCGCGTATTGTTGCGTCATATGCCCGTAGTGATGCAGGGCGGCTCTCGGGATGCCGGGGGCAGGTGTGTTCACAGTTGATGGGGGATCAGGGACGTGACGGCATTTCTCGCACTGGTGGCTGTCGTCGCGTTCATGGCCAAGGCGGGACTGCCCTGGTGGGTGGTCGCGACGGTGACCCTGCTGATGGCGGGATTCGTCGCGGGGATGTCCTGGAACCCAGGGAGAAGCGGCAGGAGCACGTCGGCGTCCGCACCGCCGGTTCAGCCCGTCTGGCCCTCCGCCGACAGGTGTTCGACCGTTCGACCTGCCTCGCCGAACGCACGGGTGACGTCCCCGGACGAGTACACCCACGCGGTGCGCGGTGAGCCCTCGCCGATGGTGCGGAACGGGTGAGGCGGCGAGCCGGCCGGCCCCTGGGCGTTCAGGCGGCGCCCGTCGCCTCCCGTACCCGCCGGGCGATCAGGCCGTAGACCTCACGGGCCTTGCCGTCGTCCTGCCCGTCGTACCCGTGGTCGGCGCCGCGCACCTCATGGTGCTCGACCAGCGCCCCCGCGCCCCGGAGCCGCTCGGCGTACCGCTCGCCCTCGGCCCGCAGCAGGTCGTGCTCGGCGGTGACCATCAGGGCGGGCGCGATGCCCTTCAGGTCCGCGGTGTCCGAAGGGTGTGCCGGGGACACCAGCCGGTCGAGGCGCCGCCGCGCGTCCGGGACGTACGACGTGTCGAAGACGTCGGCCATCCAGGGCCGCAGCATCGGCCTGGCGATGGCGGCCCGCTTGTCCCGGGCGTGGGTCGCCAGGTCGAGCGGCGGATAGTGCAGCACCTGGAGCGCGAGCGCGGGACCGCCCTCCTCCAGGACCTGCCGCGCCACGGCCGCCGCCAGTCCGCCCCCGGCGCTCTGCCCGCCCACCGTGAGCCGCCCGCCGTCCCAGCCCTGCTCGGCGCCGTGCTCCGCGACCCACCGGACGACGTCGTACGCCTGTCGGGGTGGCGCGGGGAACGGATGCTGTGGGGCGACGACATAGTCCACGTTGACCACGACCACGCCGGCCTCGGCGGCGAGGAAGCGGCACAGCGGGTCGTCCAGCTCGGTCAGCGTCATGACGTATCCGCCGCCGTGGAAGTTGACGTGCACCGGGGGAGCGGGCTCGTCGTTCGGCGGTAGATACACGGTGGCCCGGGCCGGGGCGATCGACGTGGGGATCGTCAACTCCCGTACCTTGCGCGGGAATTCGGGGAACCGGGCGTGCGAGGCGGCGGCGGATCCCCGGCCGCCGGAACGCCGGTCCGCCATGACGGTCACACGTTGCATGGCCTTGGCGACGAAGGCGGCCATCGCGGGCCGGGCCATGAGGGACATAGGGCTCCGTTCGGTTCGCGGGCCGTGGGGTTCCCGGCATCCCGCCTCGGGATCTGATTGAACTCAACAATCATAGGTGACAACAACTATTGGTCAAGGGGTCGCGGCGCTCGGGGCAGGATGCGGATGCGGTAGGGTTGACCTGCGTGATCACGCGGTTCGCCGCGCGACGCGCTCCGGGACGTGGCGCAGCTTGGTAGCGCACTTGACTGGGGGTCAAGGGGTCGCAGGTTCAAATCCTGTCGTCCCGACAGTTCGATGGACTGTCTGTCCGGATCGGGGCCTTGTCCCACATCGTGTGGGACGAGGCCCCTGGTCGTTTCCCGGCGGCCGGCGTGGTCATGGGCGCGGGCCCGGCCCCGGGACCCCTCCCGGGAGTGAAGGCGCATCATGCGGGTACCGCCTCGAACGGGGCGCACCGGCGGACAACGGCGAGTGACCGTGCGTCCGCCGACCAGCCTGACGAGCCCACGCCCCGAGGAGACCAGCGATGACCCTCTCCGCCAGCCTCGCGCGTGGTGTCGCGCCCGCCACGCCCGGAACCCTGCACGCCCGGACGGTCACCGGCGAACTCAGCGCGCCGCCCCGCCCGGGGCTCACGGTCCGCTTCGGGCGCGGTGAGAAACCCGACGTGGACCTGGGCGTCGGCGTTGACGACCTACGGGTGAGCCGACGGCACGGCGAGCTGACGTACCGTCAAGGGCTGTGGTGGCTACGGAACACCGGACAGCAGCTGGTCCGGCTGCCGCGCGGCCGGATGATGCATCTCAGCACCGAACCGATGCCGCTCGACACCGGCTACACCCCGCTGTTCGTGAAGGGCTCCGGCTACCGCGAACACCTGGTGGAGCTGTACGTGGCCGGCCACGACGACCAGGGGCCGCTGTCGCGGCGGCGCGCCGAGACCGTCCGGCCGGAGACCTGGGCGCTCAACGACGACGAACGGCTGCTGCTGGTCGTCCTCGGCCAGCGCTATCTGCTGTACGAGGAGGACCCGCGCCCCCTGTCGTACGCCACCGCCGCCAAGCAGCTCGGCTACCTCCGACCCGACGCGAACTGGACGGAGCGCAGGATCGAGCACCGCATCGAGGCCGTACGCCACCGGCTGGACCGCACCGGCTTCCGGTACCCGCTGATCCACGACAAGTCGCAGGGCCGCCCCGGTGACAACAGCCTGCTGCACAACCTGATCAAGGGCCTGGTGGAGTCCACGACGCTCGTACCGCCGGACCTCGACCTGATGGAGGACGACGCCGCCTGGCCCGACTCCGCGCCCTGAGCCTCAGCCGCGCAGTTCGCCGGCGGCGGAGGCCGCGAGGTCTTTGACCATCCCGCAGAGCTCGTCCGTGGGCCGTTGCCCGCCGACCTCCAGGCGCACCATCTCGACGGCGGTCTCGGCGTCCTGACCGCTGTACCTGCGGTACTCAACGAACGCCGAGCAGGTGTCCCCGTCGTCGCCCTTCTCGATGACGGTGCGGTGTCCGCTGAGGCTGAGGGCCGTGCCGTCCTCGGCCGACTTGGGCTGATCGCGGAAGAAGCTCACCTCCGCGTCCAGTTCGTCGACGTCGCTCGACCACTCGCAGCTCCAGTCCGCGATGCCGACCTCCGGCACGTCGACCTCGATCCCGGGCACGACGGACAGCGACTTGGCGTCGAGCAGCTCGCAGGCGTTCTGCCAGGCCAGCGAGGTGCGCGGGTAGGCCGGCGAACGACGCTGCAGGGGGCCCCGGTCGAGGATCGCCGCCGCGCCCCGGGCGGCCTTGTCGGCGACCGCGCACAGGGCCGCGGTGCCGCCGAACACGGAGCCCTTGCCCATGTTGACGCGGACCCCGACCAGGGTGTCACCGCTGTCGCCGTCGGCCGTCAGCAGCAGCTTGCACTCGTCGCTCTCGGCCTGCTCCTCACGGATGCCGATCCGGCCGACGGTGCTGGAGGGCTTGGACCCCTCGGGCGGCGAGCCCTTGCGCAGGCTCACCGACACGTCGATACGGGTCTTGTCGTCGACGCCCACGAGTACGTCGCAGCGGTCGAAGTTGCCGTAGTCCACGTCGACGCGGATCTCCCCGTCGCCGAACTGCCTGAAGGCGGCGGGGTCGGCCAGGGCGCACACGTCGGCCGTGTGCGGATCGCCGATCAGGGCCTGCATCCCAGTGCCGGAGGCCTCCCCGCCGAGCCGGCTCCGGCTCGGGCCGGGCTGCGCGGCGGCCTTGCCGTCGTCGCCGTCCGGCAGGGCGACGAGCCCCAGGGCGAGCAGGGCGCTGACGCCGAGTGCCGCGGCGGCCAGCGGCCGGCCGCGCCACCGCCGGCGCCCGGTGACGGGACTGGTGGTGCCGGGATCATGGGAGGGCGCCGGACCGGACCCGGCGACCTCCTCCAGGAGCCGCTTGACCTCGGCGGCCTCGGGGCGTTGCCGGGGATCGCGGCGCAGCATGGAGGTGAGCACGGGGTACAGCGGGCCCACGGCGGCGGCGTCCAGCTCGACGACACCCTGCTCGGCCTTCCAGTACCGCAGCCGCTCGGCCTCCTCCTCGGTCCCCGTCCCGGCCGGGGCGGCGTCGTCCGCCAGAGCGCCACCGCGCGGCGGTGCACCGGTGATCAGCGCGCAGAGGGTGGCCGCCAGACAGAACACGTCCGAGGCGGGCCGCGGGACATTGCCCCGCGCCAGTTCGGGGGCGGCGTAGTCAGGGGTGAAGCTGAACGGGCCGTTGACGGTGATGGTCTCGGTGCCGCCGACCCGGTAGGCGGCGCCGAAGTCCAGTAACTTCGCGGTCCCGTGCCGGGCGAGCCCGATGTTGGCGGGCTTGACGTCGCAGTGGACGATGCCCGCCTCGTGCAGTGCGGCCAGCGCGTCGGCGAGTTCGGCCCCGATACGGGCCGCCCGCAGGGGAGGCACCGTCGGCTGCCGGTCCAGGCCGCCGCCGGGGACGTACTCCATGACGAACCAGTACGTCGCCGGACCGTCGCCTTCGCCGGGCACGGTGATGACGTCGAACAGGGTGACGACGTGCGGATGGTCGCGGAACTTGGCCATGGCGCGCGGTTCGCCCAGCAGCCGGCGCACCGCGGTCTCGCCCTCGCCGTCCGTCCGCTCGGGTTTGAGGGCGACGTCCTGGCCCACCACCGTGTCGTGGGCCAGCCACACGTCGCCGCCCCGACCCGCGCCGATGACCTCCTTGAGGACATAGCGGTCGGCGAACTCGTCCCCGGAACGCACGGATCTTCCCCCTCGGTCGAATCCCGAACGCGCACGGCCCACTACCGCGCGCATGGATCACAACGAACCTAACGCGTAGGGCGGACCGTACGCAGTGTCTACCCAGAGCCTTCATCAGTCGCACGCATGCGCAGGTGTCACGCGTGTGCAGATGCGGTGAGACCACGTGTGCGGACGCGGTGGGACACCGGTTCCGGGAGGGGTCCCGTCGATCGCGCATACGGTACGCGCGGCCCGAACCGCACACCCGACGCCCCCGACAGGAAGGCACCCCGCCATGCCCAGCACCCGGACCCTCGTGTTGGCCGGACTCACCGCGGCCGTCTCGACCGCCACCCTCGCGCTGTCCGCCCACGCCGGCGCGCAGACCCCGCACGAACCGGCGGCCGCGCGGTGCGCCCATCCCGCCGACGTCCTCGATCTGACGAACTGGAAGCTGACGCTGCCCACCGGTGAGGACGAGGACCCCACCGAGATCACCCAGCCCGAGCTGGCGACCTTCTCCGCCGAGCCCTGGTTCCGGGCGGAGGCCGGCTGTGACGCGGTGCGGTTCCGGGCCGCCGTCAACGGAGTGACCACCGGGGGTTCCAGCTATCCGCGCGCCGAACTGCGGGAGATGACCGACGACGGCGCGGACGAGGCCGAGTGGTCCACCACCGACGGCACCCACACCCTCGTGGTCCGCGAGGCGTTCACGGCCCTGCCGGAGGAGCGGCCGTACCTGGTCGGCGCGCAGGTCCACGGCGGGGACGACGACGTCACCGTCTTCCGTCTCGAAGGCAGCAGCCTCTACATCACCGACGGCGACGACCGGCACGCCCATCTCGTCACCGACGACTACGAACTCGGCACCGAGTTCGAGGCGAAGTTCGTGGCCCGGGACGGGAAGATCCGCGCCTACTACAACGGCCGGCTGGAGACCACGGTCTCCCACGACGGCGACACCAACTACTTCAAGGCGGGCGCCTACACGCAGGCCAACTGTGACAACTCCGAGCCGTGCACCGACGACAACCACGGCGAGGTCCGCATCTCCCGCATCAAGGTCACCCACTCCTGACCGGCCTGCGACGTCCGGGAGGGGTCCCGGGCGGCGCGTGGCACGGTGAGGCGACCTCAGGGCACGGAAGGGGCGGTGGATGACGGGGGACACGACGGGCGCGGGGAGGGCACTGCTGACCCGTGGGCAGCGGGTCAACTCCGCGCTCGTCGTGGACCGCAGGCTCGGCGAGGGCGCCTTCGCCGAGGTCTACCGGGTCCGCCACCACATCCTCGGCTGGCAGGCGCTGAAGCTCTTCAAGCACGTGGCCTCGCTGGCGGCGACCTCCCGGATGTTCGACGAGGCCCGCATCCTCTCCACCCTCGGACACCCCAACATCATCCGGGTGTTCGACGCGGGCACCGTGCAGACCTCGGAGGGGGTGCGCGGCTACATCACCATGGAGTACGTCGCGGGTGGCAGCCTGGAGCGGCTGATCGCCTCGCACTCCCGCGCGGTACCCGTCGGTGAGACCACCGCCGTGCTGCGGCAGGCCGCCGAGGGGCTCGCCGTGGCCCACGAGCGACAGCACCCCATCGTGCACCGCGACCTCTCGCTGGCCAACGTGCTCATCACCTACGACGAGTCCGGACTCCGGGTGAAGGTCAGCGACTTCGGGCTGGCCAAGGAGACCGACCCGGGCACCCGGGCTGCCAGCGCCCAGGGGACGGTCGCCTACATGCCGCCGGAGGTGCTGCGCCGGGGCACGGGCTACTCGTGCGCCGGGGACGTCTGGGCGCTCGGCACCATCGCCTACTTCCTGCTCACCGACCACTTCCCGTACAACGGCGGCGATCCGGTGCAGTCCTTCTCGCTGGAGCGGTTCAGCCGTCCGCTGCCGCCGCCGAGCTCCTTCAACGACGACGTCGGACCCGAACTGGACCGGCTCGTCCTGGACATGCTGCGCACCGACCCGACGGACCGGCCCGCCACGGCCCGGGCGGTCGCCGATCGCGCGAAGACCCTGCGGCCCTCGGCGGGTCCGCGTTCGCCGAGGCAGGGGCCGGCGGTGGTGGAGCGGTCCGTCGAGGAACTGGTGCGGGCGGCCATCGCGCTCTCCCGGATGCCGGGCCGGCTGGCCGACGCCGCCAACCAGCTGGAGGAGGCCGTGAGCCGCCATCCCCGGCTGCGGGAGCGGCACATGGCACGGCTGATGACGTGGCGCCGGGGGGTGGTCATGTGAGGGGCCCGACGCATGAGACGCGGATGCACGAGACCCGGACGCACCGGTAGCGGACGTACAGACAGCGGCGTATGGACAGCCGACGTATGGAGAGGCGATGGACAAGACGACCACGGGCAGCCGCGCGGGCGAGCCGTCCGCCGTTCGCAGCGGCACCGGCAGCCTGTCCCGCTGCGCCGACCTGGCCGGACCGCGGCTGTACCGCGACAACGCCTTCGCCGTCACCGGGCTCCCCGCGAACGCGCGAGGACGGGCCGTACGGCAGCACCGACAGCGGCTGGAGGCGCGCCTCGCGGTGCGGGACACGCTGCCCCCGGACCCGGACTCACCGCTCGTGGGAGAGCGCCGCAAGGACGAGGTCCGGGCCGCGTTCGAGGAGTTCCAGGACCCGCGGCGGCGGCTGGTGGACGAGTTGCTGTGGCGGTGGGGCGACGCCGACCTGAAGTGCGGCTGCCCCCGCTCCCTGCACGAGGAGCACGACGACGCGGTGCGCTTCCACGCCATGGTCCTGGAGGCGGAGGCCGGGCGGGGCGGCGTCACCGTGGAGGGACGGGACACCCTGTGGCGGGGCGCGGCGAGCGGCTGGGGACTGCTGCTGGGACGCCCGGAGTTCCGGCAGCACATCGCCCACCGGATCGAGGACCTGGACGACCCGCGGCTCGGCGAGCACACGGCGGACGACTTCCTCGCCGCGCTGCCCCCGCTGCTCGTCTCCCCGCTCCGGGAACTCGCCGCCGACGCGGACTTCAGGACCCGGCTCGCCGGGGTCTGCGCGGGCTGGACGGAACACGAGGTGTTCGCGGGACTCCTCGCCCCGCTGTTCGAGGAGACCGTGGAGGACACGGTCGAGCAGATCACCGAAGGGCTGCTGTCCGCGAAACGCCAACAGGAAGCCGGCCGGTACGGCGATGCCGCCCTGACCCTGCGCGAGCAGGTCCTGCCCACGTTCGAACGGCTCGGGGAGTTCAAGGCGTTCGTCTCGGAGTGGCGGTACGAGGAGGTCGCGCACATCGTCGCCGTGGGCCTGAACAACCTCGCGGTGGCGCTCGCGGACCACCACCTGCACGGACGGCCGAGCGCCCAGCAGCGGCAGACGATGGTCGAGCTCACGGAGGCGGCGTACGAGATCGCCCCGGACCGCGACATGCAGGGCATCGAGGCGAACTGGGACGCCATTCACTCGCAGTTCGGTCAGCATGCCCGGACCGTCGAGGCGGGGGGATCCGGCGATGTGTGGGGCGGCCTGCGGCTGGGCTGTCTCCTCGTCCTGCTCGTCATGGTGCTCCCCGCACTGATCGCCTATCTGGTCAACCGCTGAGTCACCGGTGCCATGAGGACGGCACAGAAGGAGGAACCCATGCATCGGCCGGTGTCTCCCCAAGTACGGGATTTCATACGTCAGTTGAGGCATCCCCCGCAGTTCCGCATCCCCCGCCCGCCGCTCGACCCGGCCCAGGCCGAGTGGATCGCCGCCGTGCTCGACGAGGTGGCGGCGGCCGAGGCCCTCGCCGAGCAGGCCCGCACCCCGCGGGGCGCCGGCACGGACGCGCTGCTCGGGGCCGCCGTCGGAATCTGGCGTGCCCTGCGCAAGCTCGACCGGCAGACCGGCTCCCTCTCGGCGGCCGACCTGCGACAGGTGCGCCGTCAGGTCCACGCGAGCCGCCAGGCGCTCGCCGACGACGGGCTGGAGATCCAGGAACACGACGGCATGCCCTTCGACTCGGGCCAGTCTCTCGAGGCCCTGGTGTTCCAGGACGAGCCGGGACTGGACCGCGAGGTCGTGCTGGAGACCGTACGGCCGTCGGTCTACTTCCGCGGCGAACGCATCCAGATGGGCCAGGTCATCGTCGGCAGACCCGCCCCCGAGCGGAGCCCGGCACCCGAGCAGGGTCCGGCCCCCGAGCAGCAGCCCCCGGCC
>NZ_JAKEIP010000022.1 GCF_021474425.1 Streptomyces muensis
GCCCCACGGCCACCCCTTCGACGCCGCCCCCGAAGCCGCCCGAGGAGCCCGGCCCGTCCACCTCCCGCCCGGAACAGAACACCTCTCCGGCCTCCCCGACCACCCCGGACTCCGGGGACAGCCCGCAGGAGACCGGCCCCGACACCGTCCCGGACACCCCCGACGCGCCCGACGGCGGCGGGCGCGTCCCCGATGCCACGGACGACCCCGACATCCCCGCCGCCACCGACAGCATCTTCGGCAGCCCCACCGACGTCTTCGACGGCTGACCGGAGCCGTGGAGCGGTCGTGGAACCGAGTGAAAGCAGTTCCGTCACCCCGGTCGAAGAATCCGGCAAATCCTGGCAAGGTGGCCCCATGGTTGATCGGGGAGCGAGCGCCCTGTCACTCCCGGACGACTGGCCCGCCCACCCGGATCCGATCCTGGCGCTCAACCGCATGGGCAGCTTCGACTGGGACCTGGATTCCGGTGTGTTCCACATGGACGCCCAGGCCCACGAGGTCTTCGACCTGCGCCCCGACGAATACGACGGCAACCCCGCGACCCTGGCGATCCGGGTCCCGCCGCCGGAGGCCTACCGGCTGGACGGCCTGGTCTCCAAGGCGATGAAGGACGGCAGCGAGAACTACGGCGTCTACTTCCGCATCCGCTGCCGCGATGGCACCCTGCGCTGGACCCACACCCAGGGCTACATCCGCCGCGACGAGACCGGCCGCCCGCGCCGCATCATCGGCATCGTCCGGGACGCCACCGCCGAACTCGCCGAGAGCGAGGAGCGGCGCGAGCAGGCGGCCGAGGACGAGGCGCGCCGCCAGCAGACCAGCGTCGTCCAGCTCACCACCGCCGCCCTCGCCCACGCCCGCACCGTCCAGGACGTCATCGACGTCCTCAAGGACACCCACGGCATCACCCACCTCGGCGCCACCAGCCTGGTCATGGGCCTGGTCGAGGCCGGCCGAATCCGGCTGGTCGCCGAGGGCCCCGCGGGCAGCTTCGTGCCGGGGACCATGGTCACCCGGATCGACGAGCAGTACCCGATGAGCGAGGTCGTACGGACCCTCAGCCCGCGCTTCATCGAGTCGCCGGAGGAGTTCGCCGAGCGCTACCCGATCCTCTGGCCGCACATCACCGACCTGCGCATCACCTCCGCCGCCTATATGCCGCTGATCGCCCAGGCCCGGCCGATCGGCGCCATCGGCCTGCTCTACAGCGACCGGCGCGGCTTCTCCACCGAGGACCGCAACGTGCTCGTCGCCCTCGGCAGCAGCATCGCGCAGAGCCTGCAGCGGGCCATGTTCTACGAGCAGGAGAAGGACCTCGCCACCGACCTCCAGCAGGCCATGCTGCCGCGCACCATCCCCAGCGTGCCCGGCGCCGACGTCGCCGTCCGCTACCGCGCCGCCGGAGCGGCGGGCTCCCTCGGCCGGGACATCGGCGGCGACTGGTACGACCTGATCCCGCTGCCCGGCGGCCGGGTCGGCGCCGTCATCGGCGACGTCCAGGGCCACGACACCCACGCCGCCGCCGTCATGGGCCAGCTGCGCATCGTCCTGCGGGCCTACGCCGCCGAGGGACACACCCCGGCCACCGTCATGGCCCGCGCCTCCGTGTTCCTGCACGAACTGGACACCGACCGCTTCGCGACCTGCCTGTACGCCGAGGCCGACCTGTCCACCGGGGTCGTCCAGGTGGTCCGGGCCGGCCATATCGACCCGCTGCTGCGGGAACCCGGCGGCGCCTGCCGACGCGTCCCCGTCGAGGGCGGGCTGCCGCTCGGCCTGTCCGCGGAGTTCGGGCGGCTCGAATACCCGGTCGGCACCATCGAGCTGGACTCCGACCACACCCTGCTGCTGTGCACCGACGGCCTGGTCGAACAGCCCGGCGCCGACCTCGACGACGGCATGCAGACCCTCACCGCGCTCATCGCCACCGGCCCGGACGACGTACGGGACCTCGCGGACCGTCTCATCGACGTCGCCGAGGAACGCGGCGGTGACGACGACGTGGCCCTGCTCCTGCTGCGCCGCCGCGTCCTGGACGCCCCGCAGGCAGGCGGGCGCCTCCAGCAGCACGTCGCCCCAGGCGACCCCGAGGCCCTCACCGGCGCCCGGCACATGATCCGCGCCGCCGTGCGCGCCTGGGGCGCCGACGACCGGGCCGACGAGGTCGAACTGGTCGCCGACGAGCTCATCACCAACGCCCTGATGCACACCGAGGGCTCCGCCGTGGTGACCCTGCGGGTCCTCACCGGCTCCGACCGCCGGCTGCGCGTCGAGGTCGAGGACTCCTCCAGCGCCCTGCCCCGACGCCGTGAGGCGGGCGAGTCGGGCGTCTCCGGGCGCGGACTGCTCCTGGTCGACCTGCTCACCGACGTGTGGGGCGTGGAGGCCCGGGGCGGCGGCAAGGCGGTGTGGTGCGAGTTCGTGGTGCCGGAGCGGCCCTGATGGCGTTGTCGGTGCCGGATGGCACTCTGGAGCTATGCCGGAACTCCCCGAGGTGGAAGCGCTCAAGGACTTCCTGACCGAGCACCTGGTCGGCCATGAGATCGTCCGCGTGCTGCCCGTCGCCATCAGCGTCCTCAAGACGTACGACCCGCCGGTCAGCGCCCTGGAGGGCCACCAGGTCACCGCGGTGCACCGCTACGGCAAGTTCCTCGACCTGGAGACCGCCGACGGGCCCCGCCTGGTGACCCACCTGGCCCGCGCGGGCTGGCTGCACTGGAAGGACGAGCTCCCGAGCGGCATGCCCCGCCCCGGCAAGGGACCGCTCGCGCTGCGGGTCGCCCTGGAGACCGGCGCGGGCTTCGACCTCACGGAGGCCGGCACCCAGAAGCGCCTCGCGGTGTACGTCGTCCCGGACCCGCAGCAGGTCCCCGGCGTCGCCCGCCTCGGCCCGGACCCGCTCGCCGACGACTTCGACGAGGCACGCCTCGCGGCCCTGCTCAAGGACGAGCGCCGCCAGATCAAGGGCGCCCTGCGCGACCAGAGCCTCATCGCCGGGGTCGGCAACGCCTACAGCGACGAGATCCTGCACGCGGCGAAGATGTCCCCGTTCAAGCTGGCGGCCTCGCTGACGGCCGAGGACACGGCGCGGCTGTACGAGGCCCTGCGGACCACCCTCACCGAGGCGGTCGAACGCTCGCGCGGGGTGGCGGCCGGACGGCTGAAGGCGGAGAAGAAGAGCGGCCTGCGCGTCCACGGCCGCACCGGCGAGCCCTGCCCGGTGTGCGGCGACACCATCCGCGAGGTCTCCTTCAGCGACTCCTCGCTCCAGTACTGCCCGACCTGCCAGACGGGCGGAAAGCCGCTCGCGGACCGGAGACTTTCGCGACTGCTGAAGTAGACCCTCGACCCGGGTCGGCCGGCGTGCGGTTCGTGGCGAACGCCCGCGGCGCTCGGGCCTGCGGACGGGGCGGCGACCGCGGGTTGCGCGTGGCTGATCGCGCAGTTCCCCGCGCCCCTTCGGGTCGGCCGACTTCCCGGCGCTGACAGGGCGCCCCCCCGGACTCACCCGCGGCGCTCCGCTCCTCACCGAGGCTTGAGCGTCACCAGGTGTTCCCCGCCCGCCGTCCTGACCTCGTAGCGCGCGATCTCGTCGGTGTGCATCGCCGAGGCGCCCGTCATGGTGTTCTCGCCGGAGCCGTGGTCGGAGGCGTGCCAACTGGTCACGGTCTCCTCCGAGCCGTCGCGGCCGACGGCGATCAGATGACAGGGACGCGGACCCGAGCCGTCCTTCACCTTCAGCTCCACCTGGCTGCCGTAGGCCTCGTTCTCGGTGGTGACCTGGGCCCACACACCCGAGCGCGCGTCGGTCGCCTGGACGACCTGGGTGGCGCCGTCGTCGCCGCTCGCCATCATCGCGACCCCGGGCCCGGCGAGGGCGATCACCAGCGAGGCGGCCACGGCGTACATGGTGCGCCGGCGCCGGGCGCGATGGCGGGCCGCCACCGCGTCGAGCAGCCGGTTCAGCAGCTGCGGGCCCGGCCTGGTCATGGGGTGCACGAACTGGGGCGTCGACCGCCGGTACAGCATCAACTGGCGGGTGATGGGCCCGAACTCGGTCACGTGTGCCGCGCAGCGGGGGCACTCCATGAGGTGGTCCTCGAAGCGGAACGCCTCCGCCTCGTTCAGCACGCCGAGCGCGTACGCGGCGACGTCGCGATGCCTCTCCAGGGACCTCATGCCGAATCCTCGTGCCGTTGGGTGTGGGGTGTGTTACTCCTTGCGCCCACTGGTACGCACCAGGCAGTCGAATCACTCAAGGCCGACACCGAATCGCAACCAAGGGATTCGGAGCCGTCGGCGGCGAGGATTGGTCCGTGGAGAAAAGAACTTAAAAAAGATGGATGGCGAGGTGCCCGAGCGGCAGCCCCAGCTGCCACGCCGGTGTCCACACCTTCGGTCCCTCGTCCTCCCCGACCAGCGCCCCGCCGCCCGGCACCGCGTTGAGATCGGGCGCGAGCAGCTCGGTCTCCTGCAGCCAGCGCCAGGCCGCCTCGGCCAGTTCCAGGTCGGGCGCCGGCCCGCCGGACCGGGCCGCCTCGGCCGCGAGACCCGCCATGCGCTCGCGCACCCAGTCCTGCCACGGCTGGTCGTAGGCCGTCAGCGACAGCCAGGTCTCCAGCTGGGTGACCACCCGGATGCCGGAGAGCTCGCCGTCGGTGTCGGACAGGAAGATGGTCAGCGCCAGCGCGTCGCGCCCGGCGCGGAACTCGAAGGACGTCGGCGGCATGAGATCGCCGGTCCGCAGCAGCTCGTCGGCGATGTACTCGGCGTACAACCACGCCATGGGGACGGTGAGTTCACCGCCGCCGGTGCCGTCCGTGCTCTCTTGACCTCTGTGCAGCATCCCTTCCTGCCTTCCTCCGGTGAGTGCGTCGCCCTACCCCGGGGCCTTGGGCCCTGGCCCAATCCGGAACACGGATGAGGACAGCCGATTACTCAACCGGGGTGTTCAGCAAGGCGCTTTACGGAGGTTTGACTCTCCCATTGGTTTCACCGCAGGTCGGCCGCGTATCCCGGAAGCACCCGGCGCAGGGCCCGCAGCGCGTAGTACGCGCGGGACTTCACCGTACCGGGCGGAATACCCAGGGTTTCCGCGGCTTCCGCAACACTCGCCCCTTGGAAGTACACGAGCACCAGGACTTCACGGTGCTCCGGAGTGAGTGTCTTCACAGCCTCGCGCACATCGAGCATCTCCGCGGCCCGTTCGGCGTGATCGGAGATCACCCGCGCGTTCTCCAGGATCGCGTCCCCGACCTCCGGCGGCCGCGCCTGCCGGGCCCGCCGCGCGTCGATCGCGAGCCGCCGGCCGACGGTCATCAGCCACGGCCGTACGGAGTCGAAGTCGTCGGCGCGCAGGGCCTCGGGATGCTGCCAGGCGCGCACCAGCGTCTCCTGGACGAGGTCCTCGGCGCGCTGCCGGTCCCCGTCGCAGAGCCGGAGCAGCAGCGCGAAGAGGGGCCGGCCGTGCTCCCGCTGCAGTGCGGCGAGCTCGTGCTCGGCGGTCGTCGTCCCGTTGGTGAGGGTGGTTCCGGCCGTCATGGCCGTATGGCATCGCAGGCGCCGGTTCCGGGACAGGGCACACACACGGATCTGCGGCGGACGGTCGATCGCGTCGGCGAACGGTTCGACGAACGGTTCCTTCCGCATGCGGCGGGCGCGACTTTGCGGGCGTCCTCCAAGGGGCGCGCGCCGGACGGGCTAACGAAAGTGGCCGGATTGTTTGCGGGCGGGTAGGGCTTCGTACCTATTGATCCGTATATACGACCACAAGGGGTGAGCCGATGATCCCACGCAGTCGACTTGTGGCCATCGCCGCGACGGCCGTTCTCGCGGCGGGCGCCGCATGCCAGGCCCACAGCCGGGAGGCCCCGGGGCAGGCGGGCCCCTCCGGCAAGGGGGCGCGCGGTTTCACGCTCGTCGCCTCCGGCGACGTCCTGCCGCACGCCTCGATCATCGAGCGAGCGCGCTTCGACGCGGGCGGCACCGGATACGACTTCCGCCCCATGCTCGCCGGAGTCAAGCAGGTGGTGTCCCGCGCGGATCTGGCGCTGTGTCATATGGAGACCGTCTACGGCGAGAAGGGCCGCTACACCGGCTACCCGCTCTTCAAGTCCCCGCCGGAGGTGGCCCGAGGGCTCGCCGCCACCGGCTACGACGGCTGCTCCACCGCCTCCGACCACAGCCTCGACGACGGGTCCGCGGGCATCCTGCGCACGCTGAACGCCCTGGACCGGGCGAAGGTGCGGCACGCGGGGACGGCGCGCACGGCCGACGAGGCGCGCACGGTCACCGTGCTGCGCGCCGGTCACGCCAAGGTCGCGCACCTGGCGTACACGTACGGCGTCAGCGGCTTCCCCCTTCCGCCGGATCAGCCCTGGGCGGTCAACATGATCGACGAGAGCAAGATCCTCGCGGACGCCCGGGCCGCCCGGAAGGGGGGCGCCGACGTGGTCGTCGTCTCGCTGCACTGGGGCACCGAATGGCAGGACAGGCCCGACGACGAACAGGTGACCCTGGCCCGCGACCTCACAGCCGCCCGCACCGACGGCCGCCCCGACATCGACCTGATCCTCGGCACCCACGCGCATGTCCCGCAGGCGTACGAGAAGGTCAACGGCACCTGGGTGGTCTACGGCATGGGCGACCAGATCGCCGGCGCGATGTACAACGACCGGGGCGTGCAGGACCCGCGCGGCAACCAGTCCACCCTCGCCCGCTTCACCTTCACCGCCCCGGACACCAAGGGCGGCCGCTGGGAGGTGTCGAAGGCGGAGTTCGTCCCACAGCTGTTCGACATCGACGCCGGCCGGGTCGTCGACCTCAACCGGGCGCTCGCCAAGGGGGCCGACGTGCGCGGTGTCCGGGACCGGATCCGGGACGTCGTGCTGAGCCGGGGGGCCGGAAAGGACGGGCTCACCATGGGGGAGTAGGTCAGTCCGGGTCCACGTGGTCGAAGGTCTTCAGCATCTCCTTCAGCACGCGCGCGCACGCCCGGAGCTCGGCCTCGGTCAGATCGCCGCCGACCTGCCGGTTCAGGGCGTGCTCACGCGCGAGGATCGCGCCGATGACGGCCTCGCCGTCGGCCGTGATCCGGATCAGCGAGGACCGCTGGTGCGCGGGATTGGGGGTGGCCTCGACCCAGCCCCTGGCCGTCGCGTCGTTGACCATGCGCTGCACGAACTGCCGGGTCAGCGTCATGACCCGGCCCATCTGGGGCACCGTCATCGGCCCGTACCGATGCAGCAGGGTCAGGACGGAGCGCACGCCTACGGACACCCCCTCGACCTCCTGGCCCTGTTCGAGCTTGCGCAGGCCACGCCGGTAGAGGGCGCCGATCAGGTCGAACACCTCGCTGACGCGGTGGCCGAGTTCGTCGGGTGGCAGCGGTGCGTCGATGTCGTTCACCCGGCCATCATGACACCTCGGTTGCCAAATTCGAGAGAAGATGACACCTTGGTTGTCATGACAGTTGCTTCGGACCTGAGCTACTTCGCATCCGCCGACGGGGATCTCGCCTACCGTGACACCGGCACTGGGGACCTCGTGGTGCTGGTGCACTCCGGATACGTCGACCACCGCGTCTTCGACGACCAGATACCGGCCCTCGCCGCCCACCACCGGGTGGTCGCGGTCGACGTGCGCGGCCACGGCTTCTCGGCCAACGCGAGCCGCCCGTTCCGCTGGTCGGACGACCTCGCCGACCTGCTGCGCCACCTCGACGCCGGCCCCGCGGTCCTGGTCGGCCTGTGCATGGGCGCGGCGGTCGTGACCGACACCGCGCTGGAGCACCCCGAACTGGTGCGTGCGTTGGTCGTCAGCGGCGCCGGGGCCAGCGAGTTCGAGTTCACGGATCCAGCGACCCTGGAGCATGTGAACGAGGCGGCCCGACTGCTGGGCGCCGCGGACGTCAAGGGTTGGCTCGACCACTTCGCGAAGGGCGTGGCAGGGCCCCACCGCACCGTCGACGAGGTCGCCCCCGACGTCGTACGACGCCTGCTGGACATGTGCGCGAACACCCTCGCCAAGCACACGCCGGACGAGCCGCAGTGGCTCGTGCCCCTCACCGACACCTGGTCCCGGCTGCCGAAGGTCGGCGTCCCCGTCCTCGCCGTCCACGGCGCCCTCGACGCCCCCGACAGCATCGCCATGGCCGAACGCGTCGCCCGCACGGTCCCCGACGGCCGCTCGGTCACCGTCCAGGGCGTCGGCCACTACCCGAACATGGAGAATCCGGAGGTCTTCAACGGGATCCTGGCCGACTTCCTGCGCACACTCTGACGCGAGGACGATCTAGTCGGCGACCGCATAGCTGAGGTCCTGCACGTTGAGCGACACCGGCTCCAGCCGCAGCCACACCGTGCCGCGCTCCGCCGGGTCGTCGTACAGATAGCGCACGAACCGCGCGTCCCAACGGGCCTCGTCCGCGCCCAGATAGCGCGCGAGCTTACGGCGGCCCCGCGGGACGTCGAAGGACACGAGTTCGGCCCGGCCCCGCGCGATCACCTGGCGCACGAGCCCGGTCGCCGGGTCGCACTCGTCGACGACGAGGGCCACCGCCGGGTCGTCCCGGACCCGGTCGAAGAGCCGGGTCCACGGCCCGGTCAGCACCCAGAAGGCACCGTCCTCCCAGAGGAACCAGACCGGGCGCACCGTCGGCCCGTTGGTCGCGATGCGCGCGGTCAGCGGCCGCTGGAGGAAGGTGTCCACGTCGAAGGCGGTCATCGCAGCATCCTCGCCCGCCACAGGCCCGCCGTACACCGACCGGCGACCTAGGCCCGAGGACCCACCTTCCACGGAGCTAGGGAACCACCGTCACCGGCCACCGCCCCGCCTTCACCAACCGCACCGCGACAGACCCCACGATCCGATGACCGGCCTGCTCCGACGCGCCCACCACCACCGCGTCGGCCTTCAGGTCGTCCGCCGCCTTCACCAGGCCGTTGTAGGGGTCGCCCTGGAAGGTGTGGAACTCCCAGCGGACGTCGAATATCCCCTTGAGCCGTTCGGTCGCGTCCCGGATCTCGGCGATCAGGTTCTCGGCGATCTCGTTGGTCGTCTCGGCGACCGGCGCCCCGAGGGCGGCGCCCGCCGTCATCACCGGCTGCACGTAGACGAGGGCGAGCAGCGCGCGCTGCCGTCGGGCGAGACCACCGGCGTACGCCGCCGCGCGGAGCGAGGAGTCGGAGCCGTCCACGCCGACCACGATGACCTTGGGCCCGTCCGTGCCCCGCTCGAACTGGTGCGAGTGCTGTTCCGTCACGGCAGGGAGGCTATCGGAAGCCGCAGGTCCCGCCGCCGGGCGGGACGCTCGACGGGCGAGGAGGCCGTGATCTTCCTAGAGTCGGAACATGAGTGCCACCGTGGAGGCCACCCGGGACAAGAGCGCCAAGGGCCCGATACGGTCGCCCCGGCACGGCTTCCTGAGCAGGGTGCCGGAGGGTTTCGCGACCTTCTTCGGCGCCCTCGGACTGCTGTGCGTCCTGCTCGCCTTCATCCCACCGCTGCGCACCGCGCTGCGCCCGGTCGTGCGCGCCCTCGACCAGCTCATCGTCCCGGTCAGCGCCAACCTCGCCTACGCCGTCTTCCTCTTCCTGCTCGCCGCCGCGACGGCCGCCCGCAAGAAGATCGCCTGGTGGCTGGTCGTCGTCTACCTCGGACTGCTGGTCCTGACCGACCTGCTCGGCACGGTGTTCGGCGACTACTCGGACTCCGTCCCGTCCCTGATCGTGTGCGCCCTCGCCCTGGCCCTGCTGATCGTCGCCCGGGGCGAGTTCTACGCCGCCTCCCGCCGCGCCGCCGTACGAAGAGCCCTCGGCGTCCTGGTCGTCGGGCTCGCCATCGGCATCCTGGTCGGCTGGGGACTCGTCGAGCTGTTCCCCGGCACCCTGCCGCAGGGCCAGCGGCTGGCCTGGGCCGCCGACCGGGTCTGCGGCGGCCTCGTCTCCGGTGCCTCCTACGACGGACGCCCGCCCCGCCCCCTGTACTTCCTGCTCGGCCTCTTCGGCGCGCTCGCCCTCCTCAACGCCGCCGCGACCCTCTTCCGCTCGCAGCGCATGGAGGCCGCCCTGCACGACGACGAGGAGGCCCGCATCCGCGCCCTGCTCAAGGCGTACGGCGGCCAGGACTCCCTCGGCTACTTCGCCACCCGCCGCGACAAGGCCGTCGTCTTCTCGCCCACCGGCAAGGCCGCCGTCACCTACCGCGTCGAGGCCGGCGTGTGCCTCGCCAGCGGCGACCCGGTCGGCGACCGCGAGGCCTGGCCGCACGCCATCGCCGTCTGGCTGGACGCCGCCCGCCGCCACGCCTGGGTGCCCGCCGCGATGGGCGCCTCCGAGGACGGGGCCACCGCCTACGCCCGCGCCGGCCTCGGCGCCCTCCAACTCGGCGACGAGGCCATCCTGAACGTGCCCGACTTCGACCTCGACGGCCGCGACATGCGCGTGACCCGGCAGGCCGTCCACCGCGTCCGCCGCACCGGCGCCCACTGCCGTATCCGCCGCCACGCCACCCTCACCGAGACCGAGATGGAGGAGGTGATCGGCAAGGCCGACGCCTGGCGCGACACCGAGACCGAACGCGGCTTCTCCATGGCCCTGGACCGCCTCGGCGATGCCGCCGACGGCGACTGCCTCCTCGTGGAGGCCCTCGGCGAGGACGGCGAACTGCTCGCCCTGCTCTCCTTCGTGCCCTGGGGCCGGGAAGGCGTCTCCCTGGACCTGATGCGCCGTGACCGCGGGCGCGCCCCCAACGGCGTCATGGAGTTCATGGTCGCCGAACTGTGCGCGGCGGCCCCGAAACTGGGCATCCGCCGGATCTCGCTGAACTTCGCCGTGTTCCGCTCGGTCTTCGAGGAGGGCGCCCGGATCGGCGCCGGACCAGTACTGCGGCTGTGGCGCCGGCTGCTGCTGTTCTTCTCCAAGTGGTGGCAGCTGGAGGCCCTCTACCGCTCCAACGCCAAGTACAACCCGCAGTGGTTCCCACGCTTCATCTGCTACGGCGAGGCCGCCTCCCTCGCCCGGATCGGCCTGGCGTCCGGCATCGCCGAAGGGTTCGTCTCCGTACCGTCGCTGCACAAGCTCCGCAGAAAGGGGCACCCGCGAGGCGGGCCGCGTCCCGCGACCACCGAAGGACTGCCCTCGCTGGCGGCGCTCGGCCTCGACGGAGGGGACGAGGCCGGGGCCGCCGGGCCGGATGCGGGCCTGCCCGAGCAGGTCCGCATCCGGCACCACACCCTGGACCGGCTGCGCGCCGACGGCGTCGACCCCTACCCGGCCGGCATCCCGGCCCGCACCCACACCCTCGCCGACGTCCGCGCCGGCGAGCAGGTCACCGTCGCCGGCCGGATCATGCTGGTGCGCGACTTCGGCGGCATCGTCTTCGTCGTCCTGCGCGACTGGTCCGCCGACCACCAGCTCGCCCTCACCCGCAAGGACTCCGGCGCCGCCCTCGACCGCTTCACCGCCGACACCGACATCGGCGACCTCATCAGCGCGAGCGGCCTCGCCGGCGTCAGCGACAAGGGCGAGCCGACCGTCTTCGTCACCTCCTGGCAGCTCATCGGCAAGTGCCTGCGCCCGCTGCCCGACAAACGCCGCGGCCTCGCCGACCCCGAGGCCAAGGTCCGCATGCGCTATCTCGACCTGGTCTCCAGCCCCGCCGCCCGCGACGTGGTCCGCGCCCGCTCCACCGCCGTCCAGGCCGTACGCCAGGGCCTGCTGGAACGCGGCTTCCTGGAGGTCGAGACACCGGTCCTGCAACAGATCCACGGCGGCGCCAACGCCCGCCCCTTCACCACCCACATCAACGCCTACGACCTCGACCTCTATCTGCGCATCGCCCCCGAGCTCTACCTCAAGCGGCTCTGCGTCGGCGGCCTGGAGAAGGTCTTCGAGATGGGCCGCACCTTCCGCAACGAGGGCGTCGACTACAAGCACAACCCCGAGTTCACCATCCTGGAGGCCTACCAGGCGTACGCCGACTACGACGTGATGCTCCACCTCGTCCGCGAGCTGATCCAGGGCGCCGCGACCGCCGCCTACGGCTCACCCGTCGCCCACCAGGACGGCAAGGAGTACGACATCTCCGGGCAGTGGCCGGTCAAGACGGTGTACGGCGCGATCTCCGAGGTACTGGGGGAGGAGATCGACCCCGACACCGAACTGCTGCGGCTGCACCGGCACTGCGACCGCGTGGGAGTGCCGTACGTCGCCGACGACGGCCACGGCGACGTGGTCCTGGAGATGTACGAGCGCCTGGTCGAGGAGAAGACCCTCCTGCCCACCTTCTACAAGGACTTCCCCACCGACGTCTCCCCGCTCACCCGCCAGCACCGCACCGACCCCCGCCTCGCCGAACGCTGGGACCTCGTCGCCTTCGGCACCGAACTGGGCACCGCCTACTCCGAACTCACCGACCCCGTCGAACAGCGCCGCCGCCTCACCGCCCAGTCCCTGCTCGCCGCCGGCGGAGACCCCGAGGCCATGGAACTCGACGAGGACTTCCTCGACGCCCTCGAATACGCCATGCCCCCCACCGGAGGCCTCGGCATCGGCGTCGACCGCCTGGTCATGCTCCTCACCGGCCTGACCATCCGCGAGACCCTGCCGTTCCCCCTGGTACGCCGCCGCTGACGGCCTGCCACAGGCCCGACGGCTGAGCCGGGCGGGTGCATTCGTACCGCCGTACCGGTGTCGTACTGGTGAGTCGGTCGCTCGCCGGGCGACTGATGAGTCATGACGAAGGATCAGCTGCCCACACGTCCGCTCACGCGACGCCGCGCGTTGCTCGCCGGTGTCGCCGCCGTCGGAGCGGCCGGCAGCGCCGGACTCCTCGCGACGGTCACGGGCAACGGCGACGAGCCGGTGCGGGCCGCCCCGGCCGCGGGCCCGCAGGCACGTCCCGCCCTCAAGCCCTCCTCCTACCGCCTCCAGCCCCTGACCGGCAACGGCCCGCCCCGGGCGGCGCCCCGGCGCACCCTCGTCCGGCGCGCACCCCTGCTGCGGGTGAACGGCCGCGGCCGCACCATGGTGCTGACCTTCGACGACGGACCCGACCCCCGCTACACGCCGTACATCCTGGACACCCTGCGCGAGTACGACGTCCGCGCGATGTTCTTCGTGTGCGGCGAGATGGTCGTCGACAACAAGGACCTGCTGGCCCGGATGGCCGAAGAGGGCCACATCGTCGGCAACCACACCTGGTCCCACCCCCTCCTCACCCGGCTCAGCCACGCCCGGATCCGCAAGGAGATGGAACGCACCAGCGACGTCGTCGAGGAGAGCTACGGCGAACGCCCCGCCTGGTTCCGCGCCCCCTACGGAGCCTGGAACCGCGCCACCTTCCGGCTCGGCGCCGAACTCGGCATGGAACCGCTCGCCTGGACCGTCGACACCCTCGACTGGACCACGCCCGGCACCCGCACCATCGTCGACCGCGTCGAGCACGGCGCCGCCCCCGGCGTCGTGATCCTCTCGCACGACGCCGGGGGCGACCGCTCCCAGAGCGTCCGGGCCCTGCGCACCTATCTGCCGCAACTGCTGGATGCCGGGTACCACGTCACCGTCCCCGAGCGGCGCTACGGCTGACGGACTCCGCCCGCCCGGTCGAGCACGCTCAGCGCACCTCGACCAGGCTGGCGAAAGCGACGACGTTCCCGTCGTAACCACCCTGCTTGGAGAAACCGCCGCCACAGGTGATGACCCGCAGTTCCGGGTTCCCCTTCGAGGCGTACACCCGGTCGCCGGGGAAGTCGTTCTTCTCGAACACCTCGATGCCGTAGATCTCGAAAACGGCCGTCTTTCCGTCCTTGCGGGCGATCTCGACGCGATTTCCCTTCTGGAGACCGCCGAGCCCGTAGAACACGGCGGGGCCCTGGGTGTTGTCGACATGGCCGACCACCACCGCGGTGCCCTTCTCGCCGGGAGAGACCGAACCGGTGAACCAGCCCGCCAGATTCGGGTCCTCCGGCGGCGGCGCCCCGACCCAGCCGTCCACGTCCAGACCGACCGGGATGACCGGGGCGTCCACCTGGATCCCGGGAATCCTGACCCGCTCCGGCAGCGCGTACGGCAGCGGCTGGGCGGCACCGGCGAAGAGCCCGCCGGACACCCTGCGGTCCGGGGCGGCCGCCGAAGCGGGCTGCGGCGGCCCCACGTCGAACTCACCCGAGCCATTGCGAACGAGCGCGAGACCGGTCAGCAGGACCAGCGCTATCACACCCCAAGGAGCACGCTTCTTCCGTCGCTCCTCCTCTTCGGCCAGCTCGGCCAGCTCAGCCTCGGACGCAGACATATCGCGCATACGTGAACGCTAAGTCCCGCGCGCGCAACCGGCGACGGCACAGATACGAACGGGTGGCCCGGCCACTTTCGGTGCGCCATCCGAGTTGCCGCCGGCAGGAAAATTCTGACGGTCCGTGACCTGCGGCAATTCCGATTGTGGGGTGATCGGTCGGCGTGTCCTCTCACCAGGACGGACCATTGCCGAAATGCGGCCTCGCGCACGGCATCTGAGGGTTTTTCCGGGAGGCGCTTTCTCGCCGATCGACCGGGGACGGTTCCCGGGGCGTCTTCCGCGGAGGATCACATGCGTACCACACGTGCCATGGCGGCCGCTGCCACCGCGGTAGCCGCTCTCAGCCTCGCCGCGCCCGCGGCCGTCGCGCGAGACGGCATGCCCCACGGGCCCAGCAACATCGTCGCCATGCCCAGCGTCATCGCCCGCGGCGGGCAGCTCACCATCACCGTCGACAACTGCCCGCGGGGCGGCACCGCGACCTCGGACGCCTTCCGGCCCACCCGCCTGAGCCCCGTGCACGGCAGCAACACGGCGCGGGGCACCGCGACGGTCGACCGGCACGCGCGGCCGGGCTCCCACAGCATCACGGTCGTCTGCGACTCCCGGAGCCTGACCAACCCGACCGCATTCAGCGTCATCGGCGGCGTCCAGGGCGGTCTCGGCGGCAGCAGCTCCACCGGGGCGACGCCGACCGACATGGCCATCGGAGGCGGGCTCATCGCCGTCGCCGTCGTCGGTGGCGGGGTGTTCTGGATGCGCCGCCGTGCGGAGAAGCGGGCCTGACGCGCCGCCCGTCGCAGGCGATCCGCCGCGGACAGACCCGTCGCAGACCCTTCGCACGGTTCCTCAGGCCTTCGCCCCGGCCCCCTCGTGGGGATCCGGGGCGAAGGCCTGAGCGGACCTGAGCGGGCCTGAGCGGAAGGAGGAGCGGCCGGACGGGCGGCGGAGTCAGGCGCCGTCCTCGTCGCCGCGGCCGCGAGAGAGGTGGTACGCCGTTCCCAGCACCCCCGTGACGAGCGCGGCACCCAGACCGAGCTCCTTGAGGTTCAGTCCGGCGAGGCTGCCGCCCCCGCCCGCGTGCACCCCCTTGTCCGGGTGATCGGGACGCACCGGCGCGGGCCGGCCGCCGGCGATCGTGAGGTCGACGCTCTGCCAGAACGTGCCGCAGTAGAACGACACCTCGTACACGGCACCCGGCCTGGCATCCCGGTCGACCGTGGCCCTGGCCGTCGTACGCCCCCGGGGAATGGTGACCGTGTCGAAGACCGCCGACGCCACGGTCACGCTCTGCTCGCAGCCGGCCGCGTGCAGCGTGACCCGCCCGCCGGGCGCCACGGTGGTGGGCAGCACCCTGACCCAGAAACCCGAGTCGTCCTCGTACGCCAGGGCGGCCGGGGCGGTCACGGCGGTCAGGGCGACGGCGGTGGCACCCAGCAGTGCCGCCGAAGTGACGCGTATCGCGCGCATGGTGGTTCCTCCGGGTTCCCCGAGGAGCAGCCGCGGGCCTCTTCCGCCTGCGACGGAAATGCACCTCGATGAACGAAACGCTAGGAACGTGCGTCCACCTGCGCGATTGCTGTCGTACGAATGGGGCAACCGGGTGGGCCGCCCAGGGGACGGCGTCCCCCGGGCGGCCCGTCGGATGGCGGGCGGTCAGCCCTTGATGTCCGGGAAGAGTTCCAGGAACGGTTCCGCGGACGCCGTGACGCCCCGGCTGTACGGCGCGTCGAAGTCCCAGATGAGGAAGAGCAGGAAGGCGATCAGCGCGGAGAAGAGGCCGGCCAGGATCAGCTCACGGGGTGTGCGCCGGATCTGCAGGGCGAAGATCATCCCGATGGTGATGATGCCGCCCGCGATGAGCCCGAACCACACCACGCCCGGCATGGTCTCCCCGGTCGAGTTCGCCCGGGCGTTGCGCGCCTGGTCGGCGGCGGTCACCTGGTCCAGCAGCGGCTGGTAGGCCTGCGCCTCGAAGTCCGTCCTCGGCTCGTAGTCGGTGACGTCCTCGCGGACGCGCTGGAGAAGCTCGGTGCCGCGCTCGGTCATCCGGCCGTCGTCGGCCATCGTCTTCCACTCGGTGTCGACGACGTGTCCGACATAGGCGTTGACATCCTCCCGAATGCGGTCGCGGATGTCGGCGGGATAGACCCGGACCCGCTCCGAGACCTCGTGCAACGCCACGGCCTCGGCCTGGACGTGGTCCTGGGCGGCGCTGCGGCCCTCCCACACGCCGGCGATGGCCAGGCCCAGGACGATGGCGTAGACCACCCCGATCCACATCGTCATGTACTCGATGACGTCCGGGGTCTCGGAGGGATCCTCGTCCTCGGGGGCCGTGCGGTGCCGCAGGAGGGTGATGATGACCACCACGGCGCAGGCGGCCAGCATCGCGAGGGTGAGAACAAGCCATTCCGGCAAGACAAGCCTCCAGGTTCAGCAGGATCAGCGGGGCCGCAGCGCGGCCACGGCGGCGATGGCGGGCGCCGCGATGAGCAGGACGAAGGTGAGGGGCGACGGGGCGTCGCGGGCCGGCCGCCGGTGCTGGCTCGCGCGATAGGGCGGGTAGCGCACCGGGGTCACGGACGGACTCGGGGTGGGTTTGACCGACGGCTCGGGCGTCGGCGTCGGGATGGGCGCGGGCGGTGTCGGCCGTGGACGGGGCGGCGCGGGGCGCGGTGCCGGGGGCGCTTGGGTCGCCGGCGGAGGAGGCGGCGGCTCGGGTTTCGGGGTGGGCGTGGGTTCGGGAGTCGGCGTCGGTGTGGGGTCCGGTGAGGGCGACGGCCTCGGCGTGGGCGTCGGTGACGGTGTGGGCGTCGGGGTCGGGGTCGGAGTCGGGCAGTGCGGGGGAGTCGGCCAGGTGAGGCTCCCGGCGACCGCGACCGCCCTCGCGCCGTCCGGCCCGGTGTCGGCGTACGCGCAGACGGTGGCCTCCGCCACGGCCGCCGGTGCGGACACCAGGAGCCAGGTCAGTGTGAGCACCGTCAACACCCTGGTGGTCAGGGTGGATTGGGTCGGTTCGAGTCCATGCACGACGAAGATCCTGAGCCCAGTGCGCGCTTGCACACGCCGCAGAGTGAGCGGATTGCCCCGAACGGGCGACGCGGGAGTTCACAGGTGTGACGCGGGTGGCGTCACAGGTTCCCGAAAGAAATTTGTGCGCCCGTTGAACACGAGCGTGGCTGTCGTGCGTACCTCTTGTCGTGCGGCGGCGCAGCAGGGCGCTGCAACACCCTTGTGAGTATGGGGAGTTGACGATGAAGACCTCGTGGCGGAGCGCCTCGCTCGTGGTGAGCGCCGTGGCGGTGGCGGCGCTGACGACGGCATGCGGCTCGGAGACCGCCCCGCCGGCGAGCAGCCAGAACGTGGGTGCCACGGCCGCGGCCGGTGACTACGGAACCGCCGGTACGGGCCTCGGCAACGGATCCGGTTACGACGCCGGCGCGGCGGGCCAGGAGGCCGCCACGCAGCCGAGCTCGGCCGGCGAGCTGTCCGTCTCCACCAACCAGGAACTCGGCAAGGTCCTCACCGACAGTGCCGGAATCACGCTCTACCGCTTCGACAAGGACACCGTGGATCCGCCGAAGTCGAACTGCGACGGCGACTGCGCCACGAAGTGGCCGCCGGTCCCCGCGGACGACGCCACGGCCGGCGCCGGCATCGACAAGGAGCTGCTCGGCTCGGTGACCCGCTCCGACGGCACCAAGCAGCTGACGGTCGACGGCTGGCCGGCGTACCGCTATGCGAAGGACGTCAACGCCGGCGACGTCAACGGCCAGGGCGTGGGCGGCACTTGGTACGCGCTCGCCCCCGACGGCAAGAAGGCCCAGGGCGGCGCGGAGGGCGGGGCCGAGGCGGCCGGACTGCCGGGTCTGTCCACCCGCAAGGACGCCAAGCTCGGCGAGATCGTCATCGACAAGAACGGCCACACGGTCTACCGCTTCATGAAGGACTCGCCCTGGCCGATGAAGACGGCCTGCACCGGCGAGTGCCTGGAGAAGTGGCCGGTCATCGAGCCGGTCGACGCCAAGGACACCAAGGGCATCGACCTGAAGGGGTCCGGTCCCAGGGGCCAGGGGTACGTGGTCTTCGACCGGCCCGACGGGCTGAAGCAGCAGACCATCGACTGTGTGCCGATCTACACCTTCGCCGGTGACAAGAAGCCCGGCGACACCAACGGTCAGGGCGTCGGCGGCACTTGGTTCGCCATCCGCCCCGACGGCAAGCCGGTCGGCGCGCCGGAACAGTAGAAGATCACACCTCCCCAGGGTTGATCGCCTCACCAGTCGAACACGCACGAACCGCGGAGGGAGGGACGAGGACAGCGAGAGTGCCGGACGAACGGCCGGCGCGCCGGACCCACCGGTCCGCCCCCCGCGGCTCCACGCGCGGGGGGCGGACCGGTTTGCCGTGATTCACCGCGGTTCCTCGCCCTCTTTCACCATGGTTCGCAACTCTGTGGAATGCTTCGCATGCTTTCGTGAAGAGTGCGTGGGGCGTCCATGCGGCACGTGCCACAGGCAGTGACCGGGAACGGATGGTCAATTTCCGTTTCCGCTCGCTCCTTTGGCAGGCGATCAGTAGCCTCAGCTCGAACACCGGATCGCCTACGCCATGGAGAGATAGATGGAGCGTCCCGCCTGGGCCCCTCGGAGCATCGACATCTCGGTGCCCAGCGTCTCGCGGATCTACGACTACTACCTGGGCGGTTCGCACAATTTCGAGGTCGACCGGGAAGCCGGCCGCAAGGCCATGGAGTTCATGCCGGGACTCCCCAAGATCATGCAGGCGAACCGGGCGTTCATGCGCCGCGCGGTGCGCTTCGCGCTCGACGAGGGCATCACCCAGTTCCTGGACATCGGCTCCGGCATCCCGACCTTCGGCAACGTCCACGAGGTGGCCCAGGCGGCCAGCCTCGACGCACGCGTCGTGTACGTCGACCACGACCCGGTCGCCGTCGCGCACAGCCAGGCGGTCCTGGCGGGCAACACCGGCGCCGACATCGTCGCCGCGGACCTGCGCAAGCCCCGGGAGATCCTGGCCAGTTCCGAGGTCGAGCGCCTCATCGACCTGAACCGGCCGGTGGCCCTGCTGCTCGTTGCGATACTGCACTTCGTGGAGGACGAGGACGACCCGTACGGCGTGGTGGCCGAACTGCGCGACGCGCTCGCGCCCGGCAGCATGCTGGTGCTCACGCATGCCTCGTACGAGGGAATCCCGCTGTCCGAGGAGCGGGCCAAGGGCACCGTCGACGTATACAAGGACATTCGCAACCCGCTGATCATGCGCTCGCGCGACACCATCGCGCGGTTCTTCGAGGGGTACGACATGGTGGAACCCGGACTGGTGCCGATGCCGCTCTGGCGACCGGACACCGCACCGGAGGACGAGGATCCGTGGGCCTTCTCCGGGTTCGCCGGCGTGGGACGTACGGCGTGAGCGCGGGGCCGGACGGGCCGGAGGACAGACTGCGCAGGTTCGCGACGATCTGGAGCCGGGCGGTCTTCCCGGTGACCTCGACGTCGTCGACCCGGCCGGAGTTCGAGGAGCAACTGCTTCCGCTGGCCCGGCGGTTGAGCGAGGCGCTCAGGTCCAGGACCTTCGACGCGGACGAGGGCAAGGCGGTCGGCGCCGCCCTCGTCGGCGCGCACTGCACCGACCCCGAGGCCCTCAGCCGCTCGCTGGACTGCGTAGACGCCTACCTCGTGCTCTACTGCGGCACCGACGGCGACCAGGAGGACCAGCGGGCCCGCTCGGCGCGGCTGCAGCACGCCATGGCCGCCGGGTTCGCCCAGGCGCTGCGTGAGCGGACGCTGGCCGAGCAGGAGGCGATCTCCGCGGCCGCCCTCAAGGCGCAGGGCGTGGTGGCCCAGGCCCTGCACGCCACCGAGGCCCGCTTCCGCGCGGTCTTCGAGGGCGCCGCGATAGGAATCGGCATCGCCGACCTCGAGGGCAACGTCCTCCAGGTCAACGGCGCGCTGCTGAGGATGTTCGGCGTCTCCGAGCAGACCATGCAGGGCCGCAACGTCATGCAGTGGACCCACCCCGAGGACGCGCCGCAGACCTGGAAGCTCTACGAGGAACTCGTCCGCGGCGAGCGCGAGCACTACCACGTGGAGAAGGCGTTCTCCCGCCCTGACGGAACGGTCCTGTGGACCAACCTCACGGTCTCCCTGCTGCGCGACCCCGACGGCAACCCGCAGTACCAGCTGGCCCTCATGGAGGACACCACCGAGCGCCGGCTGCTCAATCTGCGGCTGCGCTACGAGGCCACGCACGACGCCCTCACCGGGCTGCCCAACCGCACCTTCTTCTTCGAGCGCCTGGAGAAGGCACTGGGCGCGGGCGAAGGCCAGCGCTTCGGCCTGTGCTACCTCGACCTCGACGGCTTCAAGACCGTCAACGACAGCCTCGGCCACGCGGCCGGCGACCGGCTGCTCGTCGAGGTCGCCGACCGGCTCCAGTCCTGCGCCACCGCGCCCGGCGAGATGGTCGCGCGCCTCGGCGGCGACGAGTTCGTGGCGCTGACCACCGGCCCCGACACCGAGCGCGAGGTCGACGAGCTCGCCGCCCGCATCATGAACGCGCTCATCGCCCCGATCAGCGTCGACGGCCGGGAACTGACCGTGCGCGGCAGCATCGGCATCGTCGAGGGGCCGGCCGGGGAGCGCAGCCCGGCGGAGGTGCTGCGCAGCGCCGACATCACCATGTACCGGGCCAAGTCGGCGGGCGGCAACCGCTTCGAGCTCGCCGACCCGGAGGCCGACGCCCGCGCCATCACCCGGCACGGGCTGACCACGGCGCTCCCGGCGGCCCTGGAGCGCGGCGAGTTCTTCATCGAGTACCAGCCGCTGGTCCACCTCGGCGACGGCAGTGTGCGCGGCGCGGAGGCCCTGGTGCGCTGGCTGCACCCGCAGCACGGCATCCTCGGCCCGGACCGGTTCATCCCGCTCGCCGAGCACACGGGACTCATCGTCCCGCTCGGCCGCTGGGTCCTGGAGCAGTCGGTGCGTCAGGCACGCGAATGGCGAGAGCTCCACGACGACTCCGGCCCTCTGCGCATCAACGTCAACCTCTCGCCCTGCCAGCTCACCCACCCCGGGCTGGTCCAGGACACGGTGGACATCCTGGAACGCACGGGCGTGGCACCCGACGCGCTCTGCCTGGAGGTCACCGAGTCGGCGTTGATCGGCGCCGACGACGATCTGCTCAAGCCCCTGCGGCGGCTCGCCGAGATGGGCGTCGACATCGCCCTGGACGACTTCGGCACCGGCTACTCCAACCTCGCCAACCTGCGTCGGCTGCCGGTGAGCATCCTCAAGCTGGACCGCTCCTTCACCCAGAGCATGCAGCAGTTCCCGGCCGACCCCGTCGACCTGAAGATCGTCGAGGGCATCGTCTCCCTCGCCCACAGCCTGAGCCTCGCGGTCACCGTCGAGGGCGTGGAGACCGGCGCCCAGGCCGAGCAACTGCGCATCCTGGGCTGCGACACCGCCCAGGGCTGGTACTACGCCCGCCCGGGCCCACCGGACCGACTGCACGAGCTGGCACTGGTGGACGCGACGGGGTGAGGAGGACTGTTCCGGGGGAGTGCAGCGCCCCGTAAGGGGCGCGGGGAACTGCGCGACCAGCCACAGCGAACCCGCACCCCCCAACGGCGCGATCCAGGCAGACGCAACCGGGCACAAAGCGCCCTCACCGCTCAAGCAACATCCGCTGCAGCTCCCTCGCGGCCCGAGGCGGAGCCACATCGCTGCGGTGAGCCAGCGCGATCGTCCGGTGCAACCCCGGCCGCGCCAGCGCGGTGACCCGCAGCCCCCGCCCCGACCGTGCCGCCACCATGCGCGGTACGACGGCCACGCCGAGCCCCGCCCGCACGAACCCCAACACCGCGTCCATCTCCCCGCCCTCCACAGCGAAATCCGGCTCGAACCCAGCGGAGCGACACGCGGCCACGGTCAGCTCGCGCAGGTCGTAGCCGTGCCGGAACATCACCAGGCGTTCGCCCTCCAGGTCGGCGATGCGCACGGTGCGCCGGCCGCCGCCCGGCCGGGGCGCCTCCGGCGAGGAGACGACCACCAGGTCCTCGCGGAGCAGCTCGACGGTGGTCAGCGCGGGGGAGGGTGTCGGGAGCGGCAGGACGACCAGGGCCAGGTCGAGGGCGCCGCGGGCGAGCTCCCGTACGAGGTCGTGCGAGCCGCCCTCCTCGATCAGCAGCTGGATGCCGGGATAGCGGTCGTGGAAGGCCCGCAGCACGTCCGGGAGCAGGCCCGTGCACAGGCTCGGCGTCGCGCCCAGCCTGACCCGGCCCCGGCGCAGCTGCACCAGCTCCTGCACCTCGTGCCGTGCGGTGTCCGCGTCGGCCAGGATGCGCCGGGCGAGCGGGAGGAGGGCCTCCCCGGCGTCGGTCAGCGTGATGTTGCCGCGCGCCCGCAGGAACAGGTCCGCGCCCAACTCCCGCTCCAGCGCCTTGATCTGCTGCGACAGCGAGGGCTGCGCGACATGCACCAGGTCGGCGGCCCGGGTGAAGTGCCGGGTCTCGGCGACCGCCACGAAGTACTGGAGCTGCTGGAACTGCATACGACCAGCATAGGACGTACATAGGGAACGCCTATGGAAACGAGCCGGACCATGTCTTGGACCGATGAGGCCGGGCGGCCGTAGCGTCCTGTTCCATGGCTCTGGCAACGCGGACGGATCGACGGCCGTCCATGGCACGCACGGTGTGGGACTCCACCGTCGGCAAGAAGACCGTGATGGCGGTCAGCGGACTGATCATGCTGCTGTACCTGGTCGTCCACATGATCGGAAACCTGAAGATCTTCTTCGGGGCGGGAGAGTTCAACCACTACGCGCACTGGCTGCGCACCGTCGGCGAGCCGTTCATGCACTACGAGTGGACGCTCTGGCTCGTCCGGATCGTGCTGGTCGTCGCGGTCGTCGCGCACGCCACCTCCGCGTACCAGCTCAGCCGCCGCGACATCAGGGCGCGCCCCAGCAAGTACGTGCACAAGAAGCCGCGCGCCTCCTACGCCACACGCACCATGCGCTGGGGCGGCATCATCCTCGGCCTCTTCATCGTCTGGCACATCCTCGACCTGACGACCGGCACCGTGCACTCCGGCGGCTTCCAGGAGGGCCGGCCCTACCAGAACGTCGTGGACACCTTCTCCACCTGGTACGGCAACGTCATCTACGTCGTGGCGATGCTCGCGCTCGGCCTGCACATCCGGCACGGCTTCTGGAGCGCCGCCCAGACCCTCGGCGCCGGCAGCCGCACCCGCGACCGCGCCCTGAAGGCCACGGCCGACATCCTCGCGCTGCTGCTCACGGTCGGTTTCATCGCCGTGCCCGTGGGCGTCATGACCGGATTGGTGAGCTGACATGTCTACCTACGCCGAGTACACGACCGGCGAACCGGTCGCCGACACCAAGGCCCCCTCCGGCCCGGTCAACGAGCGCTGGGACAAGCGCCGCTTCGAGGCCAAGCTGGTCAACCCCGCCAACCGGCGCAAGCACACGGTGATCGTGGTGGGGACCGGCCTGGCCGGCGGCTCCGCCGGCGCCACCCTAGCCGAACAGGGCTACCACGTCGTCCAGTTCTGCTACCAGGACTCCCCGCGCCGCGCCCACTCCATCGCCGCGCAGGGCGGCATCAACGCCGCGAAGAACTACCGCAACGACGGCGACTCCATCCACCGGCTGTTCTACGACACCGTCAAGGGCGGCGACTTCCGCGCCCGGGAGTCCAACGTCCACCGGCTCGCCCAGATCTCCGTCGAGATCATCGACCAGTGCGTCGCGCAGGGCGTGCCCTTCGCCCGAGAGTACGGCGGCCTGCTCGACACCCGGTCCTTCGGCGGCGTCCAGGTCTCCCGGACCTTCTACGCCCGCGGCCAGACGGGCCAGCAGCTGCTCCTCGGCGCGTACCAGGCGCTCAGCCGGCAGATCGCGGCGGGCAACATCGAGATGCACCCGCGTACCGAGATGCTCGACCTGATCGTCGTCGACGGACGGGCGCGCGGCATCGTGGCCCGGGATCTGATCACCGGTCGCATCGACACCTACTTCGCGGACGCCGTCGTACTGGCGAGCGGCGGCTACGGCAACGTCTTCTACCTGTCGACGAACGCCATGAACTCCAACGCGACGGCCGTCTGGCGGGCCCATCGCCGCGGCGCCTACTTCGCCAACCCGTGCTTCACCCAGATCCACCCCACCTGCATCCCGCGCACCGGCGACCACCAGTCCAAGCTGACGCTGATGAGCGAGTCGCTGCGCAACGACGGCCGGATCTGGGTCCCGAAGGCCAAAGGCGACGACCGTCCCGCGAACAAGATCCCCGAGGACGAGCGCGACTACTACCTGGAGCGCATCTACCCCTCCTTCGGCAACCTGGTCCCGCGCGACATCGCCTCCCGCGCCGCGAAGAACGTCTGCGACGAGGGCCGGGGCGTCGGGCCGGGTGGACAGGGCGTCTACCTCGACTTCGCCGACGCCATCAAGCGCATGGGCCGCAAGGCCGTCGAGGCCAAGTACGGCAACCTCTTCGACATGTACCAGCGGATCACCGACGAGGATCCGTACGAGGTGCCGATGCGGATCTATCCGGCCGTGCACTACACGATGGGCGGACTGTGGGTCGACTACGACCTGCAGACCACCATCCCGGGCCTGTTCGCGGTCGGCGAGGCCAACTTCTCCGACCACGGGGCGAACCGGCTGGGTGCCTCGGCCCTGATGCAGGGCTTGGCCGACGGCTACTTCGTGCTGCCGGCCACCATCAACGACTACCTCGCCCGCAATCCGCACCACGAGAAGGTCACCGCCGAACACCCCGTCGTACAGGAGGTGCTGGCGGAGACCGAGGACCGGCTCAACCTGCTGCTGTCCGTCGACGGCGACCGCACACCCGACTCCTTCCACCGCGAGGTCGGCGAGCTGATGTGGGAGTTCTGCGGGATGGCCCGCACCGACTCCGGCCTGCGCAAGGCACTGGAGCGCATCCCGCAGATCCGTGAGGAGTTCTGGCGGCGCATCAAGGTCCCCGGCACCGGCGAGGAGTTCAACCAGTCACTGGAGAAGGCCAACCGCGTCGTCGACTACCTGGAGCTCGCCGAGCTCATGTGCCTCGACGCACTGCACCGCGGCGAGTCCTGCGGCGGCCACTTCCGGGAGGAGTCGCAGACACCTGACGGTGAGGCGGCCCGCAAGGACGACGAGTTCGCCTACGCGGCGGCCTGGGAGTTCACCGAGACCGGCGCCGCTCCGGTCCTGCACAAGGAAGACCTCGTCTTCGAGTACGTCCACCCCACCCAGCGGAGCTACGCATGAAGCTCACCCTGCGCGTCTGGCGGCAGAAGAACGCCGACGCCGAAGGCGCCATGTCCACGTACGAGGTGGACGGCATCTCGTCCGACATGTCGTTCCTGGAGATGCTCGACACCCTCAACGAGGAGCTCATCCTCCGCGGTGAGGACCCCGTCGCGTTCGACCACGACTGCCGTGAGGGGATCTGCGGTGCGTGTTCGCTCGTGATCAACGGCGATGCGCACGGGCCGGAGCGGACGACCACCTGTCAGCTGCACATGCGGTCCTTCAAGGACGGCGACACGATCGATGTCGAGCCGTGGCGGGCGTCCGCGTTTCCGGTGATCAAGGATCTGGTCGTCGACCGGTCGGCGTTCGACCGGATCATCCAGGCCGGGGGGTACATCACCGCTCCCACCGGTGCGGCTCCTGAGGCGCATGCCACGCCGGTGCCGAAGCCGGATGCCGACCTCGCCTTCGAGCACGCCGAGTGCATCGGGTGCGGGGCGTGTGTGGCTGCCTGTCCCAACGGGGCGGCGATGCTGTTCACTTCCGCCAAGGTCAACCACTTGAACGTGCTGCCGCAGGGTGCGCCTGAGCGGGAGACCCGGGTGCTGGACATGGTGGCGCAGATGGACGAGGAGGGCTTCGGGGGCTGCACGCTGACGGGGGAGTGCGCCACTGCTTGCCCCAAGGGCATCCCTTTGATGTCCATCACGAGCATGAACAAGGAGTGGCTGCGGGCTGCGCGCAAGGTGAAGCGGTAGCGCCGTAGCAGGGGCGGTTGTTCGGCGGCTGCGGGTTCGTCGTGGCTTGTCGCGCAGTTCCCCGCGCCCCTTTGGGGCGCTGCAATGAACGTTCGCCGACATGTGCGGACGGGCGGGGTCGGGAGGTGCTCCCCGGCCCCGTCTCGCCTTTCGGGGCGTGCCTAGCGAAGCGTTCAACCTCCGCACATCAACTCTCCTGGCACAGGTCACGCGGACGCCAACCGGCATCGGAAGAACAGGGGCGGCACCTCACACCGCTCGCCGTCCCCGGCCCGTGACCAGGAGTAAGCCATGACCGGCGTACTGACCGTCGACCGTCCTCCGCAGCCCGCGGCACCCACCCGCTACACCGTCGGCCTCGCCCGGAACGAGGAGGACGTGCGCGCCGCCCAGCGGCTGCGGCACGATGTCTTCGCCGGTGAGATGGGGGCCCTGCTGGCCACCCCGCAGCCGGGTCACGACATCGACGCCTTCGACGCGTACTGCGACCATCTGCTGGTGCGCGAGGAGGTGTCCGGGCAGGTCGTGGGCACCTACCGGCTGCTGCCGCCGGAGCGCGCAGCGGTCGCCGGGCGGCTGTACTCCGAGGGCGAGTTCGACCTCGGCCGGATCGACGCCCTGCGCCCCGACCTGGTGGAGGTCGGCCGCTCCTGCGTGCACCCCGACCACCGCGACGGCGCCGTCATCAGCCTGATCTGGGCCGGCATCGCCCGGTACATGGTCGACCGCGGCCACGAGTGGCTGGCCGGCTGCTGCTCGATCCCGCTGGCCGACGGCGGCACGCTCGCGGCCGGGACCTGGGACCGGGTGCGGGCCAAGCACCTGGCCCCTGAGGAGTACCGGGTACGACCGCTGCGGCCCTGGCAGCCGACCGCCCCGGCCCCCGTCACCCGCACCGAACTCCCGGCCCTGCTGCGCGGCTACCTCCGCCTCGGCGCCTTCGTCTGCGGCGAGCCCGCGCACGACCCGGAGTTCGGGGTCGCCGACCTGTATGTGCTGCTGTCGATGCGGCGGGTCAACCCGCGCTATCTGCGGCACTTCCTCTCCCTCGTCCCGGCGTGACGGACGTGGCCGCCATGACCACCCACTCGCTCGGTGCCGTGCATCGGATCCACCCCGTCGAGGCGCCGAACCTCTGGCGGCCCCACGCGCCCTGCACCCCGCAGGCGTGCGTGGGCGGCCGAGGGCGCGTCAGAGCCGTACCCCTGGCCGTGCTGCGGCTCACGGCGGTTCTGGCCCTGCTGGTCGTCGGGTTCGTGGCCAGTCCGCTGAGTGCGCGGATACCGGCGGCACTGATCCGGCGCTGGTGCGGCTGGATCGTGCGGGCCGCGGGGGTCCGGGCACGGATCGAGGGGAGCGCCGCGCCCGACGGCGGGCTGCTGCTCGTCGCCAACCACGTCTCCTGGCTGGACATCCCGCTGCTCGCCGCCGTCCGCCCCGCCCGGATGCTCGCCAAGTCGGAGATCCGGGACTGGCCCGTCGCGGGGTGGCTGACCGCCCGCAGCGGCGCCCTGTTCATCGACCGGGACCGGATCCGTGCCCTGCCCGACACGGTGGCCCGGATCGCCGAGGCGCTGCGGGCCGGACAGGCGGTCGCCGTCTTCCCCGAAGGCAGCACCTGGTGCGGCCGGTCCCAGGGCCGCTTCCGCCGGGCGGCCTTCCAGGCGGCCCTCGACGCGGACGTCCCCGTCCAGCCGGTACGCCTGCGGTACGGGCTGACTAAGGGCGCGCCCAGCACGGCGGCCGCCTTCGTCGGCGAGGACGCGCTGCTCACCTCGGTGTGGCGGGTGGTGCGGGCACGTGAGCTGGTCGCCGACGTCGAGGTGCGGGAGGTCATCGCGCCGGGGCGTCACACCGACCGCCGTGAGCTGGCCCGAGCCGCCGAACGCTCTACGCTACCGGGGTCGCATCAGCCGCAGATCCTCACCCCAGCCGTCCAGCACCGCCCCGTGTCCCGCGCGGCGGGCCGCGGCCTCCACCAGGGCGAACAGCCGCCGCTGGACCACCACATCGCCGCTCGCGGAGACACGGTCCACGTCCCGCAGCAGGGCGGCGCCGTCCCAGCCCGGCAGCGGGTGGCGGGCGAGCTCCCAGCGTAGGTACTTGTTGTACGGGCGGGGCCGCCGGTCCAGGGCGAAGAGCAGCTCCAGCAGGTGGCCCATGCTGTCGGCGGCGTCGAGCCGGGCGGCGAGCGGCTCGCCGTCGCGGTCGTTCTTGACCGAGCGGTAGAGCGAGTTGGCGTACGCGTCGAGCCATCGGCCGGCCGTCCGGAACGCCTCGTCGGCGCAGAGACGCGCCTTGACGGCGAGGATCTCCGCGATCCCGCCGTCCAGCCGGTCGAGCACGACCCGGGCCCGGGCGAGGGCGTACCGCTCGAAGCCGGGCATTCCGGCCGCCCGGAACTCGGCGAGAGACACGATCACCAGATCAAGCCGGGCCGTGCGATGGCCGGTGAGGCGACGCAGGTCCGTCCCCGCGCCGTCCGCGAGGACGACGTACAGATCGTGGTCGGAGTGCTCGGTGGCCATGCCGTCATGGGCTCGCGAGCCCTTCAGGACGAGGCCGACGACGGCGGGGTCGGCCGTGGCGAGGGCGACGAACGCGTCGTAGGTCAGGTGCCGGCGCGCATGCTGCGCTGTCATGCTTGATCTCCGTGGGACGGTGACGGGTATGCCTGCCTGGGCAGCCACGGAACATCCGGGCGCCCGCACGGTCCGCGACGGCACGCGCCGCCGCGCGGAGGATCAACGCACGCGGCGATTCTACGAGCGGCAACCGCCCGGCCCTCAAGGGAGTTTCCGGACGTCACGCCCGTCGGATCAGCGCATCGCACGGGCCAGATACGGCGCCGTGGCACTCCCCTTCGCACGCGCCACCTCCGCCGGCCGGCCCGCCGCCACGATCCGCCCGCCCGCGTCCCCGCCGCCCGGCCCGAGGTCGATCACCCAGTCCGCGCCCGCGACGACGGACATGTCGTGCTCGACCACGACCACGGTGTGCCCGGCGTCGACGAGCCCGTGCAACTGTTGCATCAGCACCTCCACGTCGGCCGGGTGCAGGCCGGTCGTCGGCTCGTCGAGGAGGTACAGGGTGTGGCCGCGACGAGCGCGCTGCAGCTCGCTCGCCAGCTTGATCCGCTGGGCCTCACCACCGGACAGCTCGGTCGCCGGCTGCCCGAGCCGCAGATAGCCGAGGCCGACGTCCAGCAGGGTGGCGAGACTGCGGGCCACGGCCGGGGTGTCCGCGAAGAAGTCCGCGGCCGCCTCGACTGTGAAGTCCAGTACCTGCGCGATGTTCCGCCCCCGGTAGGCCACTTGGAGCGTCTCGGGGTTGTAGCGGGCCCCGCCGCAGTCCGGGCACGGCGCGTAGGTGCTCGGCAGGAACAGCAGCTCCACGCTGACGAAGCCCTCGCCCTGGCAGGTCTCGCAGCGTCCTCCCGCGACATTGAAGGAGAAGCGTCCGACGCCGTAACCGCGCTCCCGTGCCTCGTCGGTGGCCGCGAACACCTTGCGTACGACGTCGAAGAGACCGGTGTAGGTGGCGAGGTTGGAGCGCGGGGTGCGGCCGATGGGCTTCTGGTCGACCGCGACCAGGCGCCCGACCCCCGCCAGGTCGCCGGTGATCTCGCCGATGAGCGTGGACTTGCCCGAGCCGGAGACACCGGTGACGGCCGTGAACGCGCCGAGCGGGAACTCGGCGGTCACCCCGCGCAGGTTGTGCCGGGTGACCGGGCCGACCTTCAACTGGCCGTGCGAGGCACGCACTTGGCGTACAGCGGCGGGGGAGTCGTCGAAGAGGAAGCGGGCCGTCGCCGACTCCGCGACCGTCGCCAGCTCCGCCACCGGCCCGCTGTGCAGCACCTGCCCACCGTGCTCACCCGCGCGCGGACCCACGTCGACCAGCCAGTCGGCGCCCCGCATGACGTCCAGGTGGTGCTCGACCACGAACACCGTGTTCCCGGCCGCCTTCAGCCGCGCCAGCACCGTCAGCAGCGCCTCCGTGTCCGCCGGGTGCAGTCCCGCGGACGGCTCGTCGAGGACGTACACGACACCGAAGAGCCCGGACCGCAGCTGGGTCGCGAGCCGCAGGCGTTGCAGTTCGCCCGCCGACAGCGTCGGCGTGGCCCGGTCGAGGCTGAGATAGCCGAGGCCGAGCTCGACGACGGGCGCGATACGGGACCGGAGGTCCTCGGTCAGGACACGGGCCGTCTCCGACGCGGCCTCGCCGTCCAGGGTGCCCGCCAGCTCGGTGAGCGGCAGCGCGGCCAGCTCGGCGATCGTCCGGCCCGCGAAGGTCACCGCCAGCGCCTCGGGCCGCAGCCGGCTGCCGCCGCACGCCGGGCAGGGCGCGGCGGCGAGGAAGCGCTCCGCCCTGGCCCTGAGAGCCGGGCTCTTGGAGTCGGAGAACGTCTTCATGACGTACCGGTGGGCGCTCATGTACGTGCCCTGGTACGGCCGTTGGATGCGGTCGGCGTCGCGCACCGGGTGGACGGTGACGACCGGCTGCTCGTCGGTGAACAGGATCCACTCGCGCTGCTCGGCGGGCAGTTCGCGCCAGGGCCGGTCGACGTCGTGGCCGAGCGCGTCGAGGATGTCGCGCAGGTTCTTGCCCTGCCACGCCCCCGGCCACGCGGCAATCGCGCCCTCCCGGATCGACAGCGACGGGTCGGGGACCAGCAACTCCTCGGACGTACGGTGCACCTGCCCGAGCCCGTGGCACTGCGGGCACGCCCCGGCCGCCGTGTTCGGCGAGAAGGCGTCCGAGTCGAGCCGCCCGGCGCCCGGCGGGTAGGCGCCCGCGCGGGAGAACAGCATCCGCAGCGAGTTGGAGAGGTTGGTGACCGTGCCGACGGAGGAGCGCGACGTCGGCGCCGAGCGGCGCTGCTGGAGCGACACCGCGGGCGGAAGTCCGCTGATCTCGCCGACCTTCGGCGCGCCGACCTGGTGGATCAGCCTGCGTGCGTACGGTGCGACGGACTCGAAGTAGCGGCGCTGGGCCTCGGCGTAGATCGTGCCGAAGGCGAGCGACGACTTCCCGGAGCCCGAGACGCCTGTGAACACGGTCAACACGTCCCGCGGGATGTCGACGTCCACGCCCTTGAGGTTGTGTTCACGGGCGCCACGGACATGGACGTACGGATCTTGCGGGGAGTACATAAGGACCAGATTGTATGCGAACCGGGCGTACGTCTGTCCGAGCCACCTGGTGTTCACGAAGCCGTCGGCTCACCCACACCGGCCGCCCTTACCGTCTCGCCAGTCTCTCTTCCTACCGAGGAGTATCGTGAGCGCCTCAGCTCTGAGCACTCTCACCGCCGCGCTGCTGATGGTCACGGGCGCGTCCGCCCGGCAGCCGGTCTCCGTCTCCGCACGCGTGGAGACCCCCGCCGTCCACGACGACGAAGCGGGCGGCAACGCCGACGCCGACGACCCGGCCGTCTGGGTCGACCCCCGCCACCCGGGCCGCAGCCTCGTGATCGGCACCCTCAAGGAGGCCGGCCTCGACGTCTACGGCCTCGACGGCAGCCGGCTCCAGCACATCCCCGCCCCCGCGGCCCCCGGCGAGGACGCCGCCCCCGGCCGCTTCAACAACGTCGACGTCGTCTACGGCTTCGAACTGGGCGGCCGTAAGACCGACCTGGCCCTGGTCAGCGACCGCGGCCGGGACCGCATCCGGGCCTACGCCATCGACCCGGCCGCCGTGGCCGCGGGCAGGCCCCCGCTGAAGGACGTCACGGCGGCCGACGCCGCGCCGGTCTTCTCCGCGAGCGAGACCGAGGTCGACGACCAGCGCACCGCCTACGGCCTGGCCGCCTTCAGCGACGACGAGAACGCCTACGCCGTGGTGTCGCGCCGCTCGGAGACCCGCGTACGGCTGCTGCGGCTGGAGGACCGGGGCGGCCGCGTCGGCTACCGGGCCGAGGACACCCTCGACCTGCCCGCCTCCTTCACGCTGCCGAACGGCACGAGCTGGACGCCGTGCGCCGACCCCGGCGACCACGCGCAGGTCGAGGGCATGGTCGTCGACCAGGAGGAGCACGTCCTGTACGCCGCCCAGGAGGACGTCGGGCTGTGGCGGGTCGACCTCGACGACGAGGAGTTCGGGCGGCCGAGGCTGATCGACCGGGTGCGGGAGTACGGCACGCCGTGGACGTACGACGCCGAGGAAGAGGAGTGCGTCGTCGACACCGCCCACGACCCGGGCTTCGGCGGTGAGCACCTGAGCGCCGACGCGGAGGGCGCGGCGATCTACCACGCCGCCGACGGCAAGGGATACCTGCTCGCCTCCAGCCAGGGCGACAACACCTTCGCCGTGTACGAGCGCCAGGGCCGCAACGCCTACCTCGGCTCCTTCGCGGTCACCGACAGCGCCGCCACCGACGGTGTGCAGCACTCCGACGGTGCCGCCGTGCTCAACGTCCCGCTCGGCCGCTCCTTCCCCAAGGGCCTGCTCGTCACCCACGACGGTGAGGCGACGCCGGCGGACGGGGAACGGGAGGGCACCGACTTCAAGTTCACGGGCTGGGAGTCGGTGGCGGGCGCGTTCCCGAAGCCGCTGACGATCGACACCGGGTCCTTCGACCCGCGCGACCCGGACTGAGCCACCGGCCGCGATCTCGCCCGGATCAGGCGCTGACGATCCGGGCGAGCCCGCGGTAGGAGTCCAAGAGGGCCGCGCGGTCGTACGTACTGGTCGTGACCAGCACCTCCTGCGCTCCCGTCTCCTTCAGCACCGTCTCCAGCTCGTGCGCCACCTGCTCCTGAGTCCCGGCGATGTGCCCGGCGAGACCGCCCTCGTAGAAGCCACGCTCCTTGTCGCTCATGGTGAGCGCCTCGACGCGTTCGGCGGGCGGCAGCGGCGGGAACGTGCCGTGTGTGCGCGAGTGCGCCATCGACCAGGCCTCGGGCACGAGCAGCCGCCGGGCCTCCTCGGGCGTACCGGCCACCGCGATCGTGCCGGAGATCACGACGTACGGTTCATCGGCCCAGAAGGAGGGCTCGAAGCGGTCGCGGTAGTGATCGATCCCGCGCCGCATCTTCTCCCTGTTCCTCAGGTCACCGATGACCATCGGCAGACCCGCGCGGGCCGCGATGTCCGCTCCCTCGCCCATGGCCAGCACGAACGGCGGCACCGCCAGACCCTCGGCGGGACGCGCGTGCACCCCCGTCGACGAGGTGCCACGGAACCAGCCGAGCAGCTCCTGGATCTGCGCCGCGAAGTCCTCCGCGTCCCCCTTGTCCCGCCCGAGCGCCCGGCGCACCCCGTCGGTGAAGCCGACCGAACGCCCCAGCCCCATGTCGATACGCCCCGGGAAGAGCGACTCCAGCACCCCGAACTGCTCGGCCACGACCAGCGGTTGGTGGTTGGGCAGCATCACGCCGCCGGTCCCGACCCGGATACGGCGGGTCGCGGACGCGACGGCGGCGGCCAGCACGGTCGGCGCGGAACCGGCGACACCGGGCACGCCGTGGTGCTCCGAGACCCACACACGGTGGTAGCCGAGCGTCTCCAGCTCTCGCGCCAGCGTCACCGTGTCACGCAGTGCCTCGGCGGTCGTGTGCCCCTCCCGGGTGCGGGAGCGGTCCAGGACGGAGAAGCGGGTCTGCGCGATCACGGAACTCATACGAGGTTCAACACCGTGGCGCCCAGGGGATTCCCTAGAGCTGGAGCGCGGCCTCGTGCTCGTGATCGCAGGTGTCGTCGATGCCGTACGTGTCCCAGGCCGGGAACGGATCGGCGGCCGGGACGTGCTCGCCGTCCGCCAGCAGGCATCGGGTCAGGGCGGCCCGGAGTGCCGGTGCCCGCAGGTGCGTGCCGATGAAGACCAGCTCCTGCGCGTACGGCGCGTCGTCGTCCCGTGCGGCACTGGGCTCGAATCGGGCGACGGAACCGGCCTGCGACCACAGCCCGGTCACCCGCGGACGGCTGGCCAGGGTGAAGAACCCCTTGGAGCGCAGCACCTTCCCGTACGTGCCGCTGTCGAGCTCTTCCGTGACGAAGGTCCACAGCCGCCCGGGGTGGAAGGGCGCCTCGGAGCGGAACACCGTGGAGGAGATGCCGTACTCCTCGGTCTCCGGCACGTGGTCGCCGTTCAGCTCCCGCACCCAGCCGGGCGCCTGCTGGGCCCGCTCCAGGTCGAACAGGCGCGTACCGAGCACCTCTTGGAGCGGCACTTGTCCCTGTACGGCGTCGACGAGCCGCGCGGTGGGGTTGAGCCGGCGCAGTGCCGCCCGGAGCCGGTCCGCCGTCACCGCGTCCACCAGGTCGAGCTTGTTGAGGACGATGACGTCCGCGAACTCGACCTGGTCGACGAGGAGGTCGCTGACGGTGCGCTCGTCGTCCTCGTACTGGTCGAGGCCGCGTTCGGCGAGTTCGTCGCCGCTGTCCAGCTCGGTAAGGAAATTGGCGGCGTCGACGACCGTGACCATGGTGTCCAGGAGGGCGAGGTCGCCGAGGGTGGCGCCGTCGTCGCGGGCGAAGGCGAAGGTGGCGGCGACCGGCATGGGTTCGGAGATGCCGGACGACTCGATGAGGAGATGGTCGAAGCGGCCTTCGCGGGCGAGCCGGTCGACCTCCTCCAGGAGGTCGTCGCGCAGGGTGCAGCAGATGCAGCCGTTGGTCATCTCGACCAGGCGCTCCTCGGTCCGCGACAGGGCGGCCTCGCCGCCGCGCACCAGGGCGGCGTCGATGTTGACCTCGCTCATGTCGTTGACGATCACCGCGACACGCAGGCCTTCGCGGTTGCCGAGGACATGGTTGAGCAGGGTCGTCTTGCCGGCCCCGAGGAAGCCGGACAGGACGGTGACGGGCAGACGACGGTCGTACGGCATCCCCGGTCAGCCCTCGGGGCGCAGCAGCCCGCGCTCGTACGCCTTCACCAGGTGCTGCGGCACGAGGTGGCTGACGCCGTCGACGGTGACGGGGACGAGCTGCGGGGTGCTCGCCTTCCATTGGGCGCGGCGGTGGCGGGTGTTGCTGCGGGACATCTTCCGCTTGGGGACAGCCATGACGGACCTCCTCGGTGGGTGAACACCGAGGACGCTACATGAAAATGGATCCCATTAACAATTGTGGTGCCGTCGTATTGCCGTGTACTGCCGTTGTCCGGCCGCGGAGTCAGCGGCGGGAGCGCACCCGGGCGTCCCGTGGCGGCTGGATGAACTGGAGCTCCAGGGTGACGGGCGGCGGGGCGAGACCCGGGCCGCCGGCGGCCGCCCACTGCACGATCTCCTCCGTGCAGTCGTCGTCCATCGCGAACCCCACCCACGTGGCCCGGCCGCCGGCCCGGCGTCCCGCGGCCGACGGCTGGACCACGATCACGTTGGCCTGGTCGCAGGGACCCAGGCAGTCGGTCGTACGGACCTGGAAGCCGTGCTCGGAGCCGGCGGCGCGCAGGCGCTCCAGCTGCCAGGCGTGGTCGGTGCCGGGGTGCTTGCGGGGGTCACCGCAGCAGCAGCCCCGGCAGACGACGAGGGTGCACGGGCGCTCACGGGCGGCGCCGATCAGGAACGTACGAGCAGACATGACGAAAGCATGTCCTACTCCTTGGCGCCCTCGCCCGCACCCACCAGCATGCGGACCTCGAACTCCTCGTAGGCGGCATCCTCCTGGGCGCCCTGTCGCTCGCTCAGCACCGTGCCCAGCCAGCCGAGGAAGAATCCGGCCGGGATGGAGACGATGCCGGGGTTCTGCAGCGGGAACCAGGCGAAGTCGGCGTCCGGGTAGAACGAGCCCGACGTGGAGGAGACCACGGGGGAGAACAACACCAGCAGGACCGAGCAGACCAGGCCGCCCCAGAGGCTGAGCAGCGCCCCCTCGCCGGTGAAGCGGCGCCAGAAGAGGGTGTACACGATCGTCGGCAGGATCGCGGACGCCGCGATGGCGAAGGCGAGAAAGGCGAGGGTCGCGGTGTTGGCGCCCCACGAGACGAGGGCGAGCATCATGGCGAGGACGCCGATGACGGCCGCGGACAGCCGGGCCACCATGAGTTCCTCGGTCTCGCTCGCGCGACCCTTGCGGATCACCTCGCCGTACAGGTCGTGGGCGAGGGACGAGGCGGCGGCGAGGGTGAGGCCGGCCGCGACGGCGAGCAGGGTGACGAAGGCGAGGCAGGACAGCAGGGCGGTGAGGATGCCGCCGCCGAGGGCGCCTGCGAGGAGCAGGACCGCGGCGTCGCCCTTGTGGTCCGTCTCCGCGATGGTCTCGCGGCCGACGACGGCCGTGGCGCCCAGGCCGAGGACGCCGGCCGCGAGGCAGACGAGGCCGACCAGGCCCACCGCCCACACCAGGGAGGAGCGCAGGACGTCGACCTTGCGCGGGGCGAGCAGGCGCATCAGGACGTGGGGGAGTGCCGCCAGGCCCAGCACGATCGCCAGTTCCAGGCTGAAGAAGTCGAGCTTGCTGGTGGTGCTGACGCCGTAGCGCAGTCCGGGTTCGAGGAACTGGGTGCCGGTGCCGCTGTGGTTCGCGGCGGCGGAGAGCAGGGCGTTCGGGTTCCAGTCGTAGTGGTGCAGCACCATGACCGCGGTGACCGTCACGCCCGCGATGAGCATCACGGCCTTGATGATCTGGATGACGGTGGCGCCGGGCGCGCCGCCGATGGCCGCGTACACGATGACGATGGTGCCGATCACGATCACGCACAGGGTGCGGGTCGCGGCGCTGGGCTCGCCGGTGAACTGCGTCAACAGGGCCATGCTGCCGACGAGTTGGGCCACCAGGTAGAGGGTCGTGATGGCGAGGGTGCACACGGCGAGGGCGAGCCTGGCCGGTCGTTGCAGCCGGGTCAGGCGCAGGGCCAGTGTGTCGCCGAGGGTGTACTTGCCCGCGCGGCGCAGGGGTTCGGCGATGAGGAGCAGCACCATCATCCAGGCGACGACCGTGCCGCCGAGGTACAGCAGCCCGTCGTACCCGGTCAGGGCGACCAGTCCGGTGCTGCCCAGCAGGGTCGCGGCCGACAGGTAGTCGCCGCACATGGCGAGGCCGTTGCGCAGCGGCGACATGGTGCGGTTGCCGAGGTAGAACTCGCTGATCTCGTCGCGCTGAGGGGCCGTCAGCAGGGCCATGAACAGGGTGACCACGACCACCGACAGGAACAGCACGAACGTCAGGTTCAGGCTGAACCTGTCGACGATGCCTTCGGACACGGTCACCACGTGCGGAACCCCCTGGAGTCGCCGGGCCGGAAGACCTGGCCGGCCTCGCCGTTCGGCGCGGCGGCGCGGTGCGCATGGGCTTCGTGCTGGTGCAGCCGTGATTCCAGGCCGCGGGCGAGCGGGTCGACCCGGGTGCGCATGTGCCGGACGTAGCACCAGGCGGTCACGCCCATCACGACGAACTGGCCGAGCCCCAGGGCGAGACCGAGCGTGAGGTTACCGAGCAGGCGCTGGTTCATCAGGCCGGGAAACGAGTGCGACAGCAGGACGTACAGGAGGAATCCGCCTACCGAGAGAAGCGTCGCGCGCACACCGAACCGGCGTTGGGTGCGGCGCAGGGAGTGAAATTCGGGATCTTCGGATATGCGTCGCGATGGCGCGGGTTCGGTATTGGGCGGGCTGTATGTGAGCGAATTGTCGTGCCATGGTGAAAAATCGGGCACAGGCGCACCTTCTTTGCTGCGTCATGCCGAACACGCACTGGTGGGTGCGGGCTGGTGGGGGGACGGGGCAGGCGACGGCGAAAAGCCGGAAGCCGGAGTATGTCAGCGGCCTCTTTGAACAATCAACCGCGGAGGTGAATTACCCTGCTCCGGTGGCGCGTTCATGTCCCTCGTGACCATTTTTTCGGCCAGGCTGTCTCAAATATGATGCACAGGGGCAGCCCGGCCGACCGGTTCAGAACCGGGCGCCCACGGCAGCGCCGTTGCGGGGCACGAGGAAGGCCGGCGCCTTCGGCAGTGAGCCGTCGGCGGAGCGCGGGCCCGTGAGGGCGCCCGGGTCGGTGCTGAGCACCGAGGAGGCATTCCAAGTGCCGCCCAGGTTCCAGGAGTTGCCGGTGGCGGTCGTCCCCGGGCCGACGGCCGCCGCACGACCGTCGGCGACCGACAAGTTCGCGGTCAGGGTGGCGGTGCCGCCCGTGACGTCGGCGTCGAAGCCGGTACCGGCGTTGGCCCAGGTCGTGTTGCGGGTCAGGGTCTGCGCGCCGGGATTGCCGTTGTCCGTGACGCCGTGCGCGGCGTTCTTGAACGCGATCGAGTTGCGCAGGGTGTGCCCGACCGCCGGTGCCGGGGTTCCGCCTCCCATCTTGAAGCCGTTGCCGTCACCCGCGAAGTCCGGGAAGTTCCAGCGGTTGAAGCCGTTGCCGTACGTGATCGTGTTCTCGATCAGAATCGGCGAGGCGAACTTCCAGACGTCGAACCCGTCGTCCACGTTGTTCCACAATCGGGCGCCCCGCACCACATTTCCGGTTCCGCTGCCTTCCTTGATGGCCAGTCCGTCGGCACTCTCACCGTTCTTGCGCGGGTCGCGGTTGCCGTAACTGTCCAGGTCGAGGATCTGGTTGTCGCTGGAGGAACCCTGGAGCTGGAAACCTGATTCGTAGTTGTCGTGTGTGGAAATCCTGGAGAAAACGTTGCTGTCGCAGCCGTCGCAATAGATCCCGTACGGTCCGTTCACCAGCTCCAGACCGGAGATCCGCCAGTGCGAGGCCTCCATGTGGATCGCCCCGCGCTCGGCCCGGGGGATGCTGCCGCCGACCGGCGTGTGACTGGCGGGCAGCCGCTCGCCGTCCACGACCACGCGCTCGCCCTGATAGGCGCCTAGGGAGATGGGCTGGGAGGCGGTGCCCGAGGCGGTGATGGTGATGTTGTCGGTGAGGGCGTACGTGCCGCCGCGTACGGCGATGACGTCGCCCGGCCGGGCCAGATCCACGGCCCGCTGGATGGTCCGCAGCGGCTGGGCCAGAGTGCCCGGCGCCGAGTCGTTCCCGTCGGTCGCCACGACCAGCGTGGTCGCGGCGGACGCCGCACCCGCCGGAACCAGCACCGTCACCAGCGCCGCGCTCACCACCGCCACCGCCGTCCGGATCGCCGTACGCCGCATGCCGCTCGCCGTGCCGCCCATCGGGGCCTCCCGCCTGTCGTCCGCGTGCCGTGTCGCACAGCAGTGGCCGCCCGGCGCGCGGAGGTTGCCGGGGTGCGGGGCCCGTCTAGGGTGAGTGGGTGACCGACGACAACACACGCCCGCTCGCCGTGTTCGACCTGGACAACACCCTCGCCGACACGGCACACCGGCAGCACTTCCTCGACGACAGGCCGCGGGACTGGAACGGGTTCTTCGCGGCCGCGCCGCAGGACCCGCCGCTCGCGGAGGGCATCGCGCTGGTGCTGGAGAGCGCGAAGGAGTGCGAGGTCCGCTATCTCACCGGGCGGCCCGAGCGCTGCCGGCGGGACACGCTGGCGTGGCTCGCCGCGCAGGGTCTGCCCGAGGGGCGTGTGTACATGCGGCGCAACGACGACCGACGGCCCGCCCGGCGCACCAAGCTGGAGATCCTGCACCGCCTCGCCCGCACCAGGGAGATCCGGGTCCTGGTGGACGACGACGAGCTGGTCTGCGAGGACGCCGAACGGGCCGGTTTCACCGTCGTACGGGCCCGCTGGACCGCCCCGTCCGCCGCGCTGCAGGAGGCGCAGGAGCGGGAGGGGCGGACCTGAGGGCCGAAGGCCTGACGGCCTGAGACCGTGCCCGGCGTGCTACCCGGACTGCCCGGGGCTCACCCGGACTCCTCCAGGCGGAAGCCGACCTTCATGGTCACCTGCCAGTGCGCGATCTGCCCCTCTTCGAGCTGGCCGCGTACCTCGGTCACCTCGAACCAGTCCAGGTTGCGCAGGGTCTGGGAGGCGCGCTCGATACCGTTGCGGATGGCCTGGTCCACGCCCTCCGGCGAGGTGCCGACGATATCGGTGACCCGGTAGGTGTGGTTCGACATGTGGGTGCTCCTCTCACACGCGTCACTCCACCGTGCCCCAAGGCGGGGCGACGCGCGAGCCGTCGGTCACCGTGCCACGCTCAGTGACAGCGCGAACCGGCCCTCGCCGTCCGTCCACCAGTGCGCCAGCTCCAGTCCGGCCGCCGACAGTTCCGCGCGGACACCGTCCCGGCGGAACTTCGCCGACACCTCGGTGCGCATCTCCTCGCCCGCCGCGAAGTCGACGGCGAGATCGAGCGCGGGTACCTTCACCGTCTGCGCCGTACGGGCGCGCAGCCGCATCTCGATCCACTCGTGGTTCGGATCCCAGAGCGCCACGTGCTCGAACGCGCCGGGATCGAAGTCGGCGCCCAACTCGCGGTTGATCACGGTCAGTACGTTCTTGTTGAACGCGGCCGTCACCCCGGCCGCGTCGTCGTACGCCTCGACCAGGACCCGCTCCTCCTTCACCAGGTCCGTGCCGAGCAGCAGCGCGTCACCAGGGGAGAGCAGGGCGCGGACGGAGGCGAGGAACGCGGCGCGCTCGACCGGCAGCAGATTGCCGATCGTGCCGCCGAGGAACGCCATCAGCCGGGGGCCCGGCGTCTGCGGCAGCTCCAGCCCGCCGGTGAAGTCGGCGATCAGGGCATGCACGTCCAGCCCCGGCCGCTCCTCGATCAGCGCCTGGCCGGCCTGGGTGAGCGCGCTCTCACTGACGTCGACGGGGACGTACGTGTGCAGCCCGGTCAGCGCGTCGATGAGGTAGCGCGTCTTCTCCGAGGAGCCGGAGCCCAGCTCGACAAGAGTGCGGGCGCCGGTGGCCGCGGCGATCTCGCCGGACCGGCCGACGAGGATCTCGCGCTCGGCGCGCGTCGGGTAGTACTCGGGCAACTCGGTGATCTTCTCGAAGAGTTCGCTGCCCTGCGCGTCGTAGAACCACTTCGGCGGCAGCGTCTTCGGCGTGCTCGTCAGGCCCTTGAGGACATCGGCGCGCAGTGCGGCGTCGGTGGCGTCCTCGGGCAGGGTGCGGGTGACAAGGAACGGACTCACGTGCGGGGCTCCTCCGGTCGTGCGGGTGCGGGTGGCAGGGCGTCGCCGGGGTCCTTCAGCGGGGTGAGCAGCACATCGGTGCCGCTGGCCGCGAGGAGGGTGTGGTCGGGGACCTCCTGCCAGTGCGGATCGTCGTCGTAGGGCTCGGAGGCCACGACGGTGCCGCCGCCGGGCCGGGCCAGATACCAGAGGGTGTCGCCCCAGGCGGTCGCGGTGATCGTCTCGCCGTTGGTGAGCAGCAGGTTCAGCCGGGAACCGGGGGCCGCCTCCGCGACCTCGATGACGGTGTCGGCCAGCGCCTGTCCCGCGTCTTGAATTGCCGTTCGCCTCCGGGGCGCTACAGCCGGTGTCGAGAGCCCGACCGTGCTCAGCCCTTCGGGCCTCCGCGCGCTCGCGCTCTCGACACCGGCGCGCCCCTGCGGCTCACTTGTGTCGCCGCCCCGCAGTCGCGCGAGGACCAGCGCCCACACGAGTGCCGAGTCGTTGCGGGCCTCCATCGACAGCACGTCCACCGCGGGCAGGGTCGGCACGAGCGGCGCGAGCGAGTCCGGCCAGCCCTTCACCGCGCCGTTGTGGCTGAACAGCCAGGGACCCGCGGCGAACGGCGCCGCCGCGGCCTCGGCGTCGGCGCCCGACAGCGTCGCGTCCCGTACGGCGGCGAGCAGCGCGGTGGACCGCACCACCCGGGCCAGATCGGCGAACGACAGATCCGCCCAGATGGGCCCGGCCCGACGGTACCGCGCCGGCACCGGATCACCCTCGGCGTACCAACCGACCCCGAAACCATCGGCGTTGACCGTCCCGTGCCGCTGCCGCCGAGGCGCCCACGACTGGCGGTACAGGCCGTGCGGGGGCTCCACGAGAAGCTTGCCGAGCGGCGCCTCGGGACCCACATAGGCCACATGACGGCACATCAGGCATCCCCCGCGGAGCGGGCCGTGCGGAAACCGGAGAAGATCTGCCGGCGTATCGGATGGTCCCAGTTGCGGAACGTGCCCCGGCAGGCCACCGCGTCCACGGCGAACGAGCCACCGCGCAGCACCTTGTAGTCGGGCCCGAAGAACACCTCCGAGTACTCCTTGTACGGGAACGCCTGGAACCCCGGGTACGGCAGGAAGTCGCTCGCCGTCCACTCCCACACGTCACCGATCAACTGCCGTACGCCGAGAGGGGATTCGCCCTCCGGGTAGCTGCCGGCCGGAGCCGGGCGCAGATGCCGCTGACCGAGGTTGGCGTGCTCCGGCGCGGGGTCGGCGTCGCCCCACGGGTAGCGCATCGAGCGGTCACCGGCCGGGTCGTGCCGGGCGGCCTTCTCCCACTCCGCCTCGGTGGGCAGCCGCCGCCCGGCCCAGCGGGCGTAGGCGTCGGCCTCGTACCAGCACACGTGCAGCACGGGCTCGTCCGGCGGTACGACCTCGGTGACGCCGAAGCGGCGCCTGAGCCACTGCCTGCCGTCCCGGCGCCAGAACAGCGGGGCGTGGATCGAGTGCTGGCGGATGTGCGCCCAGCCCTCCGGCGTCCACCAGCGCTCGTCGTCGTAACCGCCGTCCTCGATGAACGCCTGGTACGCGGCGTTCGTCACCGGGGTGGTGTCGATGTGGAACGACGGCACCTCGCGCACATGCGCCGGGCGTTCGTTGTCCAGCGCCCACGGCTCGGTGGAGGTGCCCATGGTGAACGGGCCGCCGGGGACCAGCACCTCCGACGGACCCGTGAGCAGTGGCGCCGGCTTCGGGTCGGGGGCGTGCAGGGCCTGCGGGCCCTTGCGGAGCTGATGGGTGATCAGCATCGTCTCGTCGTGCTGCTGCTCGTGCTGGGCGATCATCCCGAAGGCGAAGCCCGCCTCGGTCAGCCGCGTCCCGTGGAACGCGGTGCTCTCCAGCAGGTCCAGGACCCGGCCGCGCACCTCGGCCGCGTAGTGCCGGGCCTCGGGCGGCGGCAGCAGCGGCAGCGAGGGGCGCTCGGCGCGCGGGTGCTCGAAGGCGTCGTACAGCCCGTCGATCTCGGGCCGCATCGCCTCCCGCCCCGCGACCGCCCGCAGCAGCCACTGCTCCTCCTGGTTGCCGATGTGCGCGAGGTCCCACACCAGCGGCGACATCAGCGGCGAGTGCTGGGCGGTCAGGTCGGGGTCCTCGACGCACGAGGTCAGCAAAGTGGTCCGGGCACGGGCGGTGGTCAGGGTGGTCAGAGCCCGCTCGCGGAGCGTCTCGGCGTCGTGGGCGGGGTCGGTCATGTCCGGTCGTCCTTCCCGTGCAGGGTGCGTTCCGTGCCGTAGAGCTCGTCCAGCAGATCGTCGGCGGGGCAGCGGCCCCTGCTGACATGGCGGTCCCGGTACGCGGCCACCGCGTCCGTCACCTCGGTCGTGGCCCCCAGCCGGGGCAGCGCCTCCAGCGCCGCCGCGAAGCAGGTGTCGGCCACCTCCCGCAGCTCGGGGTCGGCCAGGCCCGAGCGGGCCGCGTCGATCCACAGCGGATTGTGCGGAGCGGGCAGCGACAGGGCACGCTCGGCCAGCGGCTTCACCGCGCGGTACGCGGTCTCGGCGGCCTCCGGGTCGTCGAACAGCGCGGCCGTCACGGCCAGCGGCACGATCCAGCCGTCCTCGCCGGGCTGCGCGTCGATCATGCGCAGCTCCAGATGGCCACGCGGTCTGACCGGCGGGAACAGCGTCGTGAGGTGATAGTCGAGGTCCTCCTGCGTAGGCGGCCTCGGCGCCCCCGAGCGGGTCCACTCCCGGAACGTCAGCCCGTCCGGGACGTCCCACGGGCCGCCGTCGCGCCGTACGCACATCACCGGCGCGTCCAGCACGTGCCGCGCCCAGGTGGCCCGCGGATCGCCGTCCAGCGGGGGTGCGCCCGCGCGGCCCGCGCCGATCTCCATCCACAGCAGCTGTCGGGTGGAGAGCCAGCCCGTGGGCTCACGCCCGGCCAGCGGGGAGTTGGCGAAGGCGGCGACCAGGACCGCGCCCAGCTGATGCGCCAGCCACCAGCGCCGCCCGTGCCCCAGCGGGCCGGGCTCCTCGTGTCCGGCGTCCAGGCACACCTGCACGGAGGCCGAGGTGCACATCATGGCGCGGCCGGCCGGGCCCGCCCGGTCCAGATACGCCTCCATGGCGTCGTAACGCGGCTGACGCAGGAACCGGCGGGGCGAGTGCCAGGGATCATTGCCGAGGCCGACCAGACCGAGACCGTGCTCGCGCAGTACCGCGCGGGCGGCGTCGAGGTCGGCGGAGACGGTACCGATGCACTCCATCAGCGAGGCGGCGGGCGGCGAGCTCAGTTCCAGCTGGCCGCCGGGCTCGACGGTGAGCGCCGACCTCAGGGGCACGGTCCGTAGTGCGGCGTAGGCCGCTTCGAGTCGTTCAGGTGCCACGGGGAGCTGCGGTCCGCGCAGCTCGTGGACGAGCCATTCCACTTCGACCCCGAGGGTGCGGGGCGGGCCGGTCTTGAAGCAGATGCCCCTGACCAGGGCCTCCACCTCGGCTTCGGCGACTGCGGTGCGGGGCTGCTCCGTACAGTCGCTCACCGAATCTGACATGTCGGGATCCTCCTGAGAGTCCGCGATGCCGCCCGGCCCGGATCTTGTGGGCGGGCCGGCACACTCGTCCCACCCAAGACCCTCGCGTCGCTTCGCACAAGGGTGCGTACCGGCACGTTCCGGCTCGGTAACCTCCGCTCTCCGGGCGTTGGCAGGGGATTTCCCGGCCGTTCGCGCTCTGCCGCGGGGCCGGGAAACTCCGTTGCACCGCATCACCAGCATCACCCAGGATCGGTGCATGAGCACGACGGGGGAGAACGCGCGGAGCGCGTTCATGGCGCGCACGGGGGTGGCGCCATGAGCGCGCGTCTGCGCGGTGTCGCACAGCAGACGGAGCAGATCGTCGCGGCGGGGGCGTACCGCACGCCCGACGGGCGCGAGGTGTCGATCGCGGCGGCCGTCGAGGCCGCCCGGCAGGGCACGCGGATGTACGGGCCGGACCCGGTGCCGGTGCCGCGCACCTCCGGTGCCGAGACGTTCTTCGAGGTCACCGGCGAGAGCAGCCTGGAGGCGGCCCGCCGGCTCGGCGACGGCACGGCCGTACTGAACTTCGCCTCGGCCCGCAATCCGGGCGGCGGTTTCCTGAACGGCGCCCAGGCCCAGGAGGAGGCCCTGTGCCGCGCCTCGGCGCTGTACACCTGCCTGCTCGAAGCCCGCGCGTTCTACGACCACCACCGCGCCCACCGCGACCCGTTCTACACCGACCGCGTCATCCACTCACCCGGCGTGCCCGTCTTCCGCGACGACCGGGGCCGCCTGCTGGAGGAGCCGTACCGGGTCGGCTTCCTGACCTCCGCCGCTCCCAACGCGGGCGTCGTACGCCGTACGGCCCCGCAGCGCACGGCCGAGCTGCCGCACGCGCTGGCCGTACGGGCCGAGCGCGTACTGGAGACGGCCGTCGCGCACGGATACCGGCAGCTGGTGCTGGGGGCCTGGGGCTGCGGGGTGTTCCAGAACGACCCGGCGCAGGTGGCGGAAGCGTTCCGGGCGCTGCTCGCACCCGGCGGGCGGTTCGCCGGGGCCTTCGAGCACGTGGCGTTCGGCATCCTGGACCGCACGCCGGACAGCCCGGTGCGAGCCGCGTTCACACGGGCGTTCCCGGAGTCTCGGCCTCAGCGTCAGGTCCAGCCGTAGCGCTCGTGCAGCCGGCGCCTGACCAGGTTGAACCGCCCGCGGTCCAGGGCGCAGGCCTCCCGGCGCATGCCCTGCTCGTGCAGCCGCAGGATGCGGTCCACGTCCACCCAGGACTCGCGGCCGGTCCGGTCCCACGGCCCGCTGCCGATGGCGACCCACTCACGGTCCCCGTCATGCCGCTTGCTGGACAGCTGCACGGCCAGGAAGGTGCCGCCGCGCTCGCGGGCGACGACGAGCACCGGGCGGTCCTTGCCCCTGCCGTCGTTCTCCTCGAAGGGCACCCAGGTCCAGACGATCTCCCCGGGGTCGGGGTCGCCGTCGTGCGCGGGCGAGTACTCGGTGCGGACCTTGCCGACCGCGCGGGGGTCGGCCTCGGTGGTGGCGGTGGGGCCGTGACGGCCCGGGACGTTCTCGTCGGTAAGCGTGCTCACGGGGGCACCTTAGGGGGTGTCCGCGTGAGCCAGGCGTGAAGGGTCACCGACGTCGCCGACGGCGGACGCGCCGGCTCAGGCCACGGGGGCCGGTACGGTCTCGCCCTGCTGCGGTGGCCACAGTTCGTGCCAGCGCAGGTCCGCCTCCAACTGGGCGGCCAGTGAGATCAGTAGGGGCTCGCTGTCGGCCGGGCCGAGCAGTTGGGCGCCGACGGGCAGCCCGTCCACGAACCCGGCGGGGACGTTGACGCCGGGCCAGCCCAGCACGTTCCACGGCCAGGCGTAGGGGCAGGCGGCGATCATCGCGCGGTCGGTGGCGAAACCGCCGAGTTCGAGCATCGCGCCGACTCGGGGCGGGGGAGCGGCCGTTGTGGGCGCGAGGATCACGTCGTACGACTCGTAGAACGCGCCGATACGCCGGTGCAGCACCGCCTCCGCACGCCGGGCCGCCCGCAGCGGGGCCCCACGCAGGAGCCGGCCGAGCCGCGCGGCGCTGCGGGTGCGCGGGTCGAGCAGTGCGGGGAAGGGCACGTCGCCCGCCCACTCGGCGATACCGGCCGTCGCGCGCGGGACGAAGGTCAGCCCGATCTGGCCGTACGGCGGGTCGGCGGCCTCGACGAAGTGCCCCAACGCGCTCAGTTTCTCGGCGAGTCGGACCACCCTGGCCCGTACCTCCGGCTGGAGACGGGCGGGCACGGCGGTGAACGGGGGCTTGAGGGAGAGCGCGATGCGCAGCCGGCCGGGGTCGCGGCCCACGGCCTCGAAGGCGTTGACGCTCGGCGGGCGGTGCGGGTCGAATTCGTGGTTGCCTGCCGCCGCGTCCAGCAGAAGGGCCGCGTCGGCGACGGTACGGGCGAGGGTGCCGTTGACGGTGATGCCCTGGAAGGACTCGCCGCGCGGCCAGGTGGAGATGCGGCCGCGCTGGGGCTTGATGCCGATCAGATGGGTCCAGGAGGCGGGGATGCGCACCGAACCGGCGCCGTCCGAGCCGAGCGCGGCCGGCACCAGACCGGCGGCGACGGCCGCCGCCGAACCGCCGGACGAGCCGCCCGGCGTATGGTCCGGGTGCCAGGGATTGCGGGTCGCGCCGAAGGCGGGGCCCTCGGTGAACGGCCACTGCCCCAGCTCACAGGTGTTGGTCTTGCCGACGATCACCGCGCCGGCCGCGCGCAGCCGCCGTACGGCCTCGCCGTCCTCGGCGACCGGCGGGAACTCACCGGAGCAGCCGAACGCGGTCGGCTCGCCCGCCACGTCCATGTCGTCCTTCACCGCGACCGGCACGCCCAGCAGCGGCTTGCGCACGCCGGCCGCGAGCTCCACGTCGGCGGCCTTCGCCTCGGCGAGGGCGGCCTCGGCCCGGACCACCCGGAAGGCGTTGAGGGTGCCCTGGGTCGCCTCGATCCGCGCCAGCGCCTCCGCGACCAGTCCCCGCGACGTCACCTCCCCGTCAGCCAGCGCTCGGGCGGACTCGGCGAGGCCTGCGGCACGGTCGGGTGTCATGCGGGGCACCTCCCAGACGACATTGTCTACCGAACGGTAACCTCCAGGGCCCGGCGGCGGAACGGTTTCGCCCGGTGCGGCTCCCAGGTTCACCACAGGTTTCTCCCAGGTCCCACTTCCCGCTGCGCAAACCATTGACGGACCCGGGCCTCACCCCTACCTTCTGATCGAATTTCCGAACCGCGTTCGACATTCCGAACATGCGGGTATGTCGAGCGACCGCCGAGGGAGAGCCGCCCGTGACCAGACGCCCCCACACCCCCTCCCGCCGCAGCCTGCTGCGCGCGATGGCCGTACTGCCCGCCTCGGCGCTGGTCCTGGGCGAGGCACCCGGCCTGCTCGGCACGGCGCTGGCGGCCGCACCGCCGAGCGGCTCGGCCACCCGCTACACCATCGTGCCGTTCCTGAACAGCAACGACGGGACCGTGAACGTCTACCAGTCGGACGACGCCACCGACTTCCGGCTCGCCAAGGCCTCCGCGTACACGCCGCCCAGCAACCGCATCCGCGACGCGAGCATCTTCAAGCACACCAACGGCTACTACTACATCACCTACACGACCCACACCTGGCAGGACACCAGCACCACCATCGGCTTCGCCCGCAGCACGGACCGGGTCAACTGGACGTTCCTGTACGACTACACGGTCCCGATCGCCAACCTGTCGCGGGCGTGGGCGCCGGAGTTCTTCGTCGACAGCGACGGCAGCGTGAACGTCATCGTGTCCTGCTCCACGACGAACGACGAGTGGATCTTCACGCCGTATCTGCTGAAGGCCACGAACTCCGCGCTGACGGCGTGGAGTTCACCGGTGGCGCTGTCCGGCATCGGCGCCAACCACATCGACACCTTCATCGTGAAGATCGGCTCGACCTACCACGCCTTCACGAAGAACGAGACGACGAAGTACATCGAGTACGCGACGGCGTCCAGCCTCGCCGGCCCCTACACGATCTCCCGCACCGGCAACTGGGCGGGCTGGGGCAGCTACCGCGAAGGTCCCGCGCTGGTCCAGCTCGACAACGGCGGCTGGCGGCTCTTCTTCGACGGCTACGGCGACGGCTCGTACTACTACAGCGACAGCTACGACACCTTCGCCACCTGGTCCGCCCCGGCCGCCCTGCCCGCCGTCTCGGGCACGGCCCGCCACTTCACGGTCATCAAGGAAACCGTCTCCGGCGGCCCGACCCTGGCCAGGAACGTCACCCGGTCCTTCCGGTCGGCCAACTACACCACCCGCCACTGGCAGGTGCAGTCCTCCCTGCTCAACCTCCCGGTGGTCACCAGCTCCAGCACGACCGCCGAGAAGCAGGCCTCTACCTTCACCGTCGTCGCCGGCCTCGCCGACGCCAATGGCTACTCCTTCCGTGACTCCTCCGGCCGGTATCTGCGCCACTGGGACTTCCGGGCCCGCTTCGACAGCAACGACGGCACGTCGACGTTCGCCAAGGACGCCACGTTCATAGCCCGTACGGGCACGGCGAGCGGCTCGATCCGCTTCGAGTCGTTCAACTACCCGGGGTACTACCTGCGGCACTACAACTACGAGCTGCGGGTGGAACGGTCGAACGGGACGGACCTGTTCCGGCAGGACAGCTCCTTCGTGCCGGTGACCGCCTGGGCCTGAACTGCAGCCCTGCTGACCTGGGAAGTGGGGAGGAAGGGGCTCCCTGGGGTGAAGGCGGGGGTGGGATGAGGCGGCCCGACGGCCACGGTTGGGCTTCTCCAACACCCAGAACCTCGGCCCCGCCGGGCACGGTGGGCGATCTGGGCGGCCCGCCACAGCCGGGCGAGGCCGCCAGTGAGGTTGTTGTCACCGGCACGCCGGGACGGGACGACGGTCAGGCGGTCATCCGGTCGATCGGCCGGTCGGCGCTGCGGGAGCGGGTCAGCGCCTGCCGGCCGAGGAGCACGGCGCCCAGCCCCAGCGGGACGGCGACGATGGCGCCGACGAGCCCGTTGCCGGTGCCGGGACCGCCGCTGGAGGTGGCCAGGTGCAGCACCGCGAGTGCCGTGCCGGCCAGCCCCACCGCGATGGCCGACATCCCGCCGGTGCGTGCGTTGCCCCTGCTGATCCGGCCGCCGGCGCGGGCCAGGGCCAGCCAGCCGACAACCAGGCCGAGCAGCCCCACCCCCAGGGCCAGGTTGGCCCCGGTCCGCCCGTCGCCGATGATCCCGCCCTCGGCGGCCACCATCAGTGCTGCTGAAGTGCTCATGCCGCTCTCCTCCTTCTCCGTCGCTGATTGCGAGGTCCGATGCGCCTTGAGCATGCGCGCCCGCCCCTCTCCGGATCGTCCAGCAGACGCAGGCACTTTCGACTGCCGCCACCGCGGCATCCGGATACCGCGGATGCGGCAGGCGACGCGTCGGTACCGCACATGCGGTAGCCGACCGCTCGTCCGTGAGCCGGACTCACCCACGACCGCATCCGGCTACGGTGCACCTATGGACAAAGGACGGTTCGCTGTCGCTGTCCCGGCCGCGGTCACCGACTGGCTGCTAGCCGTGGGCGTGGCGGCGCTGCTGCTGGGCACCGGGCTGTCCGGTACACACCCGGCCGGGGGCCGCGAGCTGCTCGGCTCCGCGCTGCTGACGGCCGGCGGGCTGGCGCTGGCCGCGCGCCGCCGGGCACCGCTCGTGGTGCTGGCTGTCACCGGGCTGTGCGCGGTGGGCTACCTGGGGGCCGGGTTCGACGTGCTCGCCGTCTCCTACCTGGTCGCGATCTACGGCGCGGTACGTGCCGGGCACCGCACCGCCGCACTGGCCGCATCCGTGGCCCTGGTGGCAGTGCTCCACCTCACCGCCCTGATCTTCCACGACGGACCCGCGCGCGAGGCCGTGGCGCAGGCCCGGAACACCCTTGAGATCGCCTGGCTGATCGCGGCCTTCGCCGCCGGAGAGGCGGTGCGGCAGGCCGAACGGCGGGCGGACGAAGCCGAGCGCACCCGTGAGGAGACCGCCAGGCGCAGAGCCGACGAGGAGCGGCTGCGGATCGCGCGGGAGCTGCACGACTCGCTCACCCACCAGATCTCGGTCATCAAGGTGCAGTCCGAGGTCGCCGTCCACGTGGCCCGGCGGCGGGGCGAGCAGGTGCCGGAGGCCCTGCTGGCGATCCAGGACGCCGGCCGGGAGGCGAGCCGGGAGCTGCGCGCGACCCTTGAGGCGCTGCGCGACGACGACACCACCCCGCCGCACGGACTCGACCACATCCCCAAGCTGGTGAAAGGGTTTCAGACAGCCGGCCTGGAGACGACGCTGACGATCGAAGGACATCCGCACGACGTGCCGGCCGCAGTGGGCCGTACCGCTTACCGGATCGTTCAGGAGTCGCTCACCAACGTCGCCCGGCACGCCGCCGCAACCACTGCCTCAGTGCTCATCGACTACCGGCCGGACGCCCTCGCCATCCGCGTCGACGACAACGGCAAGGCCACCTCGCACCCCGCGCCGACGCCCGGACTCGGGCTGCTCGGCATGCGCGAACGCGTCACGGCCTTGGGCGGCCGACTGCGCACCGAGCCGGGCAGCACCGGCGGCTTCAGCGTCCAGGCCGAACTCCCCACGAACGGAGCGTCGTGATCCGTGTCCTGCTGGTCGACGACCAGCCGCTCATCCGCAGCGGCTTCCGCGCGCTGCTCGACCTGGAAGACGACATCGAGGTGGTGGCCCAGGCCGCCGACGGTCAAGAGGGCTTGGCGCTCGTCCGGGAGCATCTGCCCGACGTCGCGCTCATCGACATCCAGATGCCCGTCATGGACGGCATCGAAGCGACCCGGCGCATCGCCGCGGACCCGGCCCTGGCCGGGGTGCACGTCGTCATGCTGACCAACTACGGCATGGACGAGTACGTCTTCGAGGCGCTGCGCGCCGGCGCCGCCGGCTTCCTCGTCAAGGACATCGTGCCGGAAGACCTCCTGCATTCCGTACGTGTCGCCGCCCGCGGCGACGCACTGCTCGCGCCCGCGATCACCCGCAAGCTCATCGACCGGTACGTCACCCAGCCGCCCCCCACCCGCGCCGGCGGCGGGCTGGAGGAGCTGACCAGCCGCGAACGCGAGGCGGTCGCCCTGGCGGCACAGGGCCTGTCCAACGACGAGATCGCCGACCACCTGGTCATCAGCCCGTCGACCGCCAAGACCCACATCAACCGGGCCATGGCCAAGCTCCACGCCCGTGACCGCGCCCAACTCGTGGTCCTCGCCTACGAATCCGGCCTGGTAGCCCCGCGCAACTCCTGACTCCAGCGCGCCGTTGACCGGCCTGCGGAGAGCGGCATGGCCCGCTTCCCCCTTGACGGGTTGGCACGGGGACGGGCCCTTCCCGATGCCACACCCTGACAATTCTCAGGGTCACGACGTCCCTGGCGCGGCCTACGCTTCGACGCGCTGACTCGGGGGAGCTCTTGGCCGCTACGGCATCTGGAGCAGGAGATGTGAGCGCTCCGGTCGGGTCACAGCAGCAGCCGTGGTGAGGACATCTCGCCATTGGAACGGCTGCATCGGTTGCGACTGTTGCGACTACAGAGGAGATCACATGAGATTGACAAGACTCAGGCGACGGGCGGCCGCAATGGTCGTGACGATGATCGCCGCGGTCCTCGTTCCGCTGGCGGCGCAGGCACCGGCACAGGCAGCACCGAACACCTCGGTCGGAACGGCCGCATGGACACCGCAGATCTACCCGCTGTTCTCGGGCGAGTGGGTACAGCGGAATGTGTCGAGCGCCGACCGGAACGCGGCGCTGGTTGCGTGCTCCGTGGCAGATGGAATCGCCTGCGTGTCGGTTGGCCAAGGCGACGGCAAACACAGCGTCTTCCACCTGTTCAAGTGCGATACGCGGTCGCTCTCGAACTTCATCGACGCGCTCGCCGTTCGCAACCACCAGACTGGCGGAGCCCAAGTCCACTTCTGGGGGCCCAGGTTCGACGTCAAGATCCCTGCGGACGGCCGGATCTACACGGTCCGGGACGAGGCGACATACGACTTCAACCGCCTCGACATCTGCTAAGGGCACATCACACCGACCCGGGCACGCTGATCATGGTGTCCGGGTCGGAAGCCTTTGCAGTGACGGCTGCGGAGTGACGACTGTCCGACGTACGGGTGGTCGAGACCCTGATTGAGCTTGCTGCGCTACACCACTACGACCAGTCCGCGAGCGAGGCATCATCCCGGCACTCGCCTGCTGTCTGATCACCCACCCGCAACTCACGACAATGCGCTGACGTTGGGGACAAGGTCGCTGGTCACAGCGTGAGCGTCTGCGGCTCATGTCATGATCCGGCCTCATGATTGACCGTTCACTTTCGTCCTCCTGGCTGGCCTCGTGGACCGACAGAGTCTCGGGGACCCTCACAGCGATGGCAGGCGAGTTCGAGCATCGGCACGGCTTTCCCCCTGGCATCAACGAGGTCCGGCCAGCCGACCACGACGATCGGGCCGCGGCTCGCACGCTTGTCCAAGTGAGCCTCATCCCAGCTGACCTGGTCACCTTCTACGACAGCATCGGCGACATCACCTGGGAGGACGTCGGCAACGGCTACTTCATCGCCCCGGCAAGTGACGTTCTGCTCCGGCTCCAGGAGTACGGCCCTGTCGACATCGACGCGGACGAGAAGGCCCATGGCCTGGTCATTGGCTCGAACGGCGGCGGCCTGTCCTATGTCGCCGCCCCCGGTGGGGCGGTCTATCGCACGCGGACGGCGACGCTGGACGAGCCGGAGCTCGACAAGGTGGCTGATGACCGGCGACCACTGTTAGGTACCGGTGCCAGCTCGGCCGTTCGTGCCGGTGATCGCCTGAGGCTGAGCGACGGATCCGCCGCGCGGCGGGTGACGCCGGCCGGGGCGGTTCCAGGTGCGTAGCTTGTCGGGGTTGAGGGTGACCCAGACCTGTGCGACGTGTGGGGCGGCGACGTCGAGGGTGATGACGGCGGCCACTTGACCGTCGTAGCGCACCACGAGGCCGGTTCGGCCGTTGACGGGACGGGTGTCGAGGGTGGTCCGTGGATGCCGGGCCAGCAGGGTCAGCAGGCTCCGGGCCACCTGGGGGCCGCCGCGTACCGGCTCGATCAGTGTCCGCACCTTGCCGCCGCCGTCGAAGACCGCTGTCGCGTCGGCCGCCAGAAGGGACGCCAGGAGCGCCTCGTCCTCCGTCGCACAGGCCCGACGCACCGCGCGGGCCACCTCGTCGTGCCGCTCGGTCGACGTCGACCGCGCCCGCCGCAGTCTGCAGGCGCGGTCGGGCGGATCGGCGCACCGCGGTACCGGGCCGCCGGTCCCCGGCTGTGCGGCCCGGTCCCGGACCGGTGGAGCGAGCCGGGACCGGCAGATGCCTTCGGCGACCTTCGTCAGCCAGGACCGCGGCGCCGTGATCCGCGCCCGCTCCGCCTCCGGCAGCTCGAACCACCGCCGGTAGGTCTCGGCCACGACGCCCTCGGCCTCACAGCCGCCGCCCAGCATCCGATACGCGACATCCAGCAGGTACCGCCGCTCATCGAGCAGCTCCGCGATCGGCACCGCGTCGTCCGCACTCGCCATACCGCACCCTCCCTCCCGCTCCTACCAGGGAGACCGGACAGGCGCGGACCCTGTGACGCGGCCCGCGTCGCATCCCCCCCCCGCGACGGCCCAGCCACGCATCGGCCACGGTGGACCACGGGGTCGCCTACGGCATCCCAAGGGCGCGGTGGCCCGCCTCCCGGAGCGACGTTGGTGTCGGCCGCTTTCAAGGCCGCCGACCCAGCGGAGCGGAGGAGCCGGTCGTGAACACGAATCTGGTCGAAACCGTGCAGGATCCTGACCCGGCGGGAACGATGGCCGCCGCCGCGGGCACGGGTGTGGCTGACGAGGCGATGGCGCTGTTCGTCCAGGTCAGACCCGGACTGCTCAAGATCGCCAGCCGAATCGTCGGAGATGCGGGCGAGGCCGAGGACGTACTCCAGGAGGCCTGGCTCCGGTGGCAGCGGACGGACCGTTCGGTCGTGCTGAACCCGTCTGCGCTGCTCAGGACGACAACCGTCCGGCTGGCCCTCAACCTAGTCCAGTCCGCCTGGAAACGCCGGGAATCCTGCGCCAGTACCTGGCTCCCGGAACCGCCGGACCTCGACGCCACCCCGGAAGCGGTGGCCGAGCGGCACGACGCGGTCGAGCGGGCGGTTCTGCTGCTGATGGAGACGCTGACGCCGAACCAGCGTGCCGCGTACGTCCTGCGGGAGGGGTTCGGCTACCCGTACGGCCGGATCGCCGAGCTCCTCGGCATCGGCGTGGCCAACGCGCGGCAGCAGGTCTCCCGCGCCCAGGCCCGCCTCACCGCGCACCGGGACCGGCAGCCGGTGGACGCGGTCGCGCATCGACGGCTCGTGCAGGCCTTCCTCACCGCCGCCCGGTCGGGTGACCTCGCGCCCCTGGAAGGGGTTCTGTGCCCTGGTCGCTGACATCCGATCCGATGTGGCCCCCCGCCCATGCCGTTGTGGCCCCTGCCCATGCCATGGGCAGGGGCCACAACGCCCTTCTCACTGCTGTCGCGCGAGCCACTCCGACAGCTTGGTCTTCGCGATCTCCGCGTCCGGCCCCGGCAGGAGCGTGGTCTCCTGCAGCACGGCACCGGAGTACGGGGCCTGCGGGTCGGTGACGACCGTGCGCGGGTCGTTCTGGGCGGCCAGCGTCTCGCGGATGAGCTCGTCGAGCCGGAACACGTCGGGCCCCGCGATCTCCACCACGCCGTTGACCGGCGAGCCGACCGCGGTGCGGCCGACGGCCGCGGCCACGTCGTCGGAGTACATGGGCTGGAACTTCGCCGAGGGCAGCCGCACGGTGTCGCCGTCGGTCGAGATGTCCGCGATCCCCTTGACGAACTCGAAGAACTGGGTGGCGTGGACGATGGAGTAGGGCATGCCGGACTCCTTGATCAGGTCTTCCTGGGCCTGCTTGGCCCGGAAGTACCCGCTCTCCTGGAGACGGTCGGTGCCGACCACGGACAGCGCCACGTGATGCGTCACCCCGGCCTCGGCCTCCGCCTTGAGGAGGTTCGTCGTGGAGGTCCGGAAGAAGTTCATGACGGCGTCGTCCTCCCACGACGGGGAGTTGGACACGTCGACCACGACCGACGCGCCCTGAAGGACCTCGGCGAGCCCTTCGCCCGTCAGGGTGTTGACGCCGGTGTTGGGTGCTGCCGCGACCGCCTCGTGCCCGTGCTCGCCCAGCTTGCCCACCAGCTTCGAGCCGATGAGCCCGGTTCCACCGATCACTACGACCTTCATGACGGATTCCTCTCGGAGAAAGATTTCGGTCTGCAGTAGGAGAGACAGGACAGGGGCTTCGCCTGTGACAGGTGCCGGCGCGTCATTCGACGAGCGTCCCGGCAGGTCACTCGACGAGCTTTCCCTCGGTCGAGATGTCCGCCATCAGCGCGGAGATCTCGTCCGGAACATCGGGGATGCTCTCGCGGGTGACACCGGTCGTCGGGGACCACACGAGATTGACGCGCAGCGCGGGGTCCGGGTCCGGATAGTCGCTGCGGTTGTGGCAGCCACGGGTCTCACGGCGCTCCAGAGCCGCTTCGAGGGTGGCCCGGGCCGCCAAGGCCGCGGACTTCAGGTCGAAGGCGTGCGCGAGGTCCTGGAAGCCGGCGATGTCCGGGTGGACGCCGACGTCCGCCATCCGCTTCTCGATCACCGCGAGCTCCGCCAGGCCCGCACGCAGGCCCTGCTCGTCGCGTACGACGCCGGCGTGCTCGGTCATGGTGTCGCGGATGGCGCGTTGCAGGGCACGGACGTTCTCCGGCCCGTCGGCCGTGAGCAGGTCGTCGATCTCGGCGCGGGCCTCGGCGACGGCCGACGCCGAACGGACCTGCGCGGTCAGGGACTGCGAGTAGGCGGCGGCCGCCCGACCGGTGATCCGGCCGAACACCAGCAACTCGATGAGGCTGTTCCCGCCGAGGCGGTTGGCCCCGTGCAGCCCGCTCGACGCCTCCCCGATCGCGTACAGCCCCCGCACATCGGTGCCGTGGTCCTCGGGACGCACCCACACCCCGCCCATCGAGTAGTGCGCGGTGGGCGCGATCTCGATCGGTTCCCGGGTGATGTCCAGCATCTGGAGGTCGAGCATCGTCTGGTAGACGCGGGGGAGTCGCGTCATGATCGTCTGCCGGGGCAGATGGGAGACGTCGAGCCATACGCCGCCCTTGGGCGTGCCGCGCCCCTCCTTGATCTCCGTGTAGGAGGCGAGGGCCACGCGGTCACGGGTGGACAGCTCCATGCGGTCGGGGTCGTAGCGGGCCATGAACCGTTCCCCGAGGGCGTTGCGCAGGATCCCGCCCTCACCCCGGGCCGCCTCGCTGACCAGCGTGCCGGCCGCGTTCTCCGGCTCGATGATCCCGGACGGGTGGAACTGCACCAGCTCGGCGTCCCGCAGCCGGGCCCCGGCCTCCACGGCCAGCCGGAAGGAGTCACCGGTGTTCTCGTCCCGCCGCGAGGAGGTACGCCGCCAGATCCGCGTGTGGCCGCCCGCGGCGAGGATGACCGCGTCCGCGTGGATCAGATACCGCCGCCCGCTCGCCAGGTCGAAGCCGTACGCCCCGAAGACCGCACCGTCGTGCACCAGCAGCCGGGTGATGTAGACGCCGTCGAGCACGGGGACGGCGAGCTGCTCGGCGCGCCTGATGAGCGTGCGCTGGATCTCCAGACCGGTGTAGTCGCCGGCGAACGCGGTCCGCCGGAACTTGTGCGCGCCGAAGAACCGCTGGGAGATACGGCCGTCCTCCTCGCGCGCGAAGGCCATGCCGTAGCGCTCCAGGTCCTCGATGCCCCGGGCGGCGCCCCGGGTGACGATCTCCACGGTGCGCGGGTCGGCGAGCAGATAGCTCTCCTTGATCGTGTCCGCCGCGTGCTGCTGCCAGCTGTCCTGCGGATCCATCGTGGCCAGCGCCGCGTTGATGCCCCCGGCGGCCAGCGCCGTATGGGCGTCCTCCTTGGGGCGTTTGCCGACCGCGAGGACGTCGACACCGGCCTCGGCCAGTTCGATGGCCGCGCGCAGACCGGCACCTCCGGTGCCGATCACCAGCACCATGGTGGAAAGTCGTCGTTCGGTGAGAGCCACGGTGTACTCCGATCACGGGGTTGTCACCGAGTACGACCGGTTGGCCGCCGGATCTGTGACAACGCCCGCCGCCGACCCGCGCACCCCGGCATGCCCGCACGGGCGGACCGAGCGGACCGGGTGCCCTCCCATCCTGTGGCACGCCCCGCTTCGGCGCAGGCGGGAGCAGTGCGGCAGGCCGCCGGACTCAGTCGGTCAGCGACGCCACGTACGGAGCCAGCTTGTCCGGGTTCATGACCCACATGATGCGTTCGATGCCCCGGGCCGAGATGTCGGCGCAGAGCAGGGCCACGGGGTTGCCCCCGGCCGTGACGAGGACGGCCGGCCGGCCGTTGGCCTCGACCCAGCGGACCTCCGTCGGCGGCCAGAACCGCGGGGCGAAGGCGGCGAGGTACTTGGACACGCGCGGCCGCCCGACCACCGGGATCCTGGAGGCGCCGCGGATCCCACCGCCGTCGGTGTAGCTGACGACGTCGTCCGTGAGGACGTCCTCCAGCACCGACAGGCTGCCGGTCCGGGCCGCGTCGAGGAACACCTCCAGCAGCCGCCGATGCACGCCGTCGCCGACCGGCTGCCTGCGTTCGGCCGCCAGGTGCTTCCTGGCGCGGGTCACCAGCTGGCGCGTATGGGCCTCGTTCGTCTCCAGGATGTCCGCGATCCGCTTGTACGGGTAGTCGAAGGCCTCCCGCAGCACGTAGGCGGCCCGTTCCACGGGGTTGAGCCTCTCGAGGAGCAGCAGCACCGCCAGGTCCAGCGCCTCGGCCCGTTCGGCGCCCAGCTGCGGATCCGCACTGGTGTCGACCGGCTCCGGGAGCCAGGGACCGGTGTACGACTCGCGCCGCATCCTGGCGGACTGGGCGAGGTTGATCGCCAGACGGGAGGTGATGGTCGCCAGGAACGCGGTCGGCTCCTTGACCACCGTGCGGTCGGTGTTCTGCCACCGCACCCACGCCTCCTGGACGATGTCCTCGGCCTCCGCCGCGCTGCCGAGGATCCGGTACGCGATGCCGAACAGCTGAGGGCGCGCCGCCATGAACTGCCGCGCCGCCTGGTCGAGGGAGCCCGTGTCGTCGGAGCTCGTGTCGTCCTCGGCGCGCATGTATGTCCTCCAGTCCTGAACGGCCAGGCTACAAGCGGGTCCGGTCCGATCGCCTCCCAGGTCACGGGGGCCGGAGTGGCCCGCAGCCGGCGTTGGTAGCGTCGACCCTGCGCCGCGGCCGTCGGCGCGGTGTGTCCTTCGACCGAGAGAGATCTGATGTCCCCGACCATTCGCAGGGCCGTGATTCCCGCAGCAGGGCTCGGCTCCCGGCTGCTGCCGCTGACGAAGGCGACGCCGAAGGAGATGCTTCCGGTCGGTGACAAGCCGGTCATCGAGCACACCGTGCGGGAGCTGGTGGACTCCGGAATCACCGACATCACCATCGTGGTCTCCGGCGGCAAGAGCCTCATCCAGGACCACTTCCGGCCCAACCCGGCCCTGGTCGACCAGCTGCGGGCCGACGGCAAGACGGCCTACGCGGACGCCGTGGAGGAGGTCGCGGAACTGGCCCGCCAGGGCCACATCACCTACCTCGACCAGTACGGCCCGTACGGCAACGGCACCCCGGTGCTGAACGCCGCCCGCTCCTTCGGCGACGAGCCGGTCCTGGTGCTGTGGCCCGACGACGTCTTCGTGGCCGAGGTCCCGCGCGCCCAGCAGCTGATCCGCGCCTACGAGCAGACCGGCTGCCCGGTGCTGGCCCTGCTGCCGATGGACCCCACCGAGTCCCAGCGCTACGGCGTGCCCATCGTCAAGGAGGACCTCGGAGACGGCCAGCTGCGCATCACCGGCCTGGTCGAGAAGCCCGAGCCCTCCGCCGCCCCGTCGTCGTACGCCGCCATCGGCGGCTATGTCGTCACCCCCGGCATCATCGACGAGCTGCGTGAGCAGACCCGCCGCTGGTACGAGCACCGGACCGGCGAGGTCTACCTGACCGACGCCATCAACGCCTACGCCGCCACCCGTGCCGTGTACGGGCAGGTGATCAAGGGCCGCTGGTACGACACCGGCAACCCGGCCGACTACCTGGTCGCCCAGATGGCGTCAGCCCTGGCCCACCCGGAGTACGGCCCGCTGCTGCGGCGCCTGGTCGCCGGCCTCGACGACGACCAGGCCACGACCTCGTAGCGCGCCCCGCCCCTCAGGGCGCCGGGCGGTCGCCGGCCGCGGGCGCTGCGTGCCGGGCGCGGATCAGGGTGATCACGGTGTCGGCCGTGTGGTCGAGGTGAGTGCGGCCGTCCGGCAGCCGTTGCTCCGGGCTGATGTAGCTGTGCGGGCCGAGATGGGTGGCCGGGTCGAGCCGGTGCACGGTGATCTTCCCGGCGCGGCGGGCCCGGTTCCATCCGCTGCGCCGCAGCAGCCGCCAGCGCTGCGGGAAGATCCAGGTGCCGACCCGCTCGATCCGGTCGTAGGCGCTGGTGAGCTGGTGCACCTGCTCGGCACGGGTGAGGTCGTTGGCACCGTTGTGGAACCCGCCCAGCGTGATCACCACGACCGGGCAGCGCAACCGGGTGTGCAGCTCGTCCACCGCTCCCGTGGCGACCTGGGCACCGCCGCTGTAGCTGAGCAGCACCACGGGGATGCCGCTGTCGGCCCGGTAGCCGGCCAGCTCCAGCTGGGTGGCGATCTGGGAGCCGACGGCCCGGTTGTACAGCGGGCGGTAGCGGTGGTCGGCGGCCACGAAGACCTGCATGACGTTGTGCAGGAACAGCAGCACCCCGATGTGCCGGCGCAGCCACGCCCACACCGGCCGGTCCGCGAGCGGGTCGGCCAGCGGCGAGTAGGGCTGCACCTGCCCCAGCACCCGTAGCTCCGGCGCCCCGGCGAGCACCGCCTTCACCAGCTGGCCGCCGTCCCGGGTGTCCCGTACCCGGCGTTTGCCGATGCCGTCGAGATAGACCAGGTAGGCGTCCGGAGGGCGGTCGGCGGCGGCGCCCCGGGCGTAGGGCACGCCCTGGGGGAGCACGGTGGTGGGGGAGCGGAAGCCGGCGCTGTAGGCCAGCACCTCGTAGCGGGCCAGCAGACCCTCGGCGAGCAGGACCGGCCCGAACACACAGGCCCAGAAGAGGAAGTCGTTCATGCGATCGGCTCCGGTGTCCGGGGCGCGCCGGCCCTCACGACCAGACGCCGAACGGCTCCCACGGTCACGCCGAGTCCGACGCCGGACACGGCCACACAGCCGGCGGCGCCCCACCAGCCGAGTTCGGTCGCGTCCGCCAGCGGCCCGGCCAGGCCCGCCCCGACCCCGACGAAGAGCAGCAGGTGGAGCAGGGGTCCCAGCAGTGGGAACGCGAGGACGGCGGCGAGTACCAGCGGAGCGACCAGGCCCGGCGTCCACTCCAGTCCGTCGCCCGAGGGCGCCGAGGAGATCAGCAGCTCGGCCAGGGTCCACGCGGTCAGCGGCCACAGCGCCAGTACGGCGGCCTCGACGAGCCCGGCAGCCAGCAGCAGTCCGGGCACGAGCCGCCGTGACATGCCGGGCCGGCGTGCCAGCAGCGGCAGGATGCGCCCGGCGGCCTCGGAAAGCCCGGCGAACAGCAGCAGGACGAAGACCAGTGACATCGCTCAGCCCCGTTGCGTCGGATCGACGGCGACCACGGTCGGCGGGACCTGGCCCGCGGCCCGCACGTACTGTTCGAGTTCGTCGGCGGCCCGCCGGTATCCGCCCGCCTCGCGCTGGGCGTCCTTAAGGGTGGCGGCGGCGGTCCGGAACCCGGGCTCGTGCAGCAGCCGCCGGGCGAGGGCACGTACGGCGCCCTTTGTGACGTCCTCGGTGCCCAGGGACAGACCGGCGCCGAGTTCGACGACGCGGGCGGCGGTCATCGGCTGGTCGGCGCCCTGCGGGACCACCAGCATCGGGACCCCCGCGTGCATCGCCTCGTTCACGCTGTTCATCCCGCCGTGGGTGACGAACAGCGCGGCGCGGTCCAGCACTTCGAGCTGCGGCACGAACCGCAGGGGAAGCACGTTCGCCGGCAACGGCCCCAGCGCGTCCGGGTCGGTCTGCCCGGTCGCGACGATCACCGTGCCGCCCAGCGGGGCGAGGGCGCTCGCGAACGTCCGCAGCAGCTTCGGGCCGGCGCCGAACACCGTGCCGAGCGAGGCGTACAGCACCGGGTCGTGGAGCCGGTCGGCCTCGAACGACGGGTCGGCGGGGCGGGCGCCGATGCTCGGGCCGACGAAGCGGTAGGAGGCGTCGAAGTCCTCGACCGCGGGCTGGAACGCCCGTGAGGTGTACACCAGATTGAGCGGCTGGCGGATGTTCAGCAGGTCGACCAGGGGCAGGCCCCGTGCGTCGAAGCGGCGGTGCAGCTCCCGACGGGCGCGGACGTACCCCCGTACGCTGCGGGGCTGGGCCCAGGCCCCGGCCAACAGGTCCCAGGAGGCGCCGGTGGGGCTGGGGACGTGCCGGCCGAAGGCGAAGGTGGTGAACGACGATGCCGCCGGCACCCCGAGTTCGCGGGCGGCCACCGCGCCCCACAGACACGAACTGTCGTGGACGATCAGGTCGGGCCGGTCCCGGCGCAGATCGTCGAGCACGGCCGGCAGCAGCCGGACGGTGGTGCTCGCGAGCGACTCCAGCAGCGTGATGGGCGTCGGCGGATCGGGGAGCGGCTGCTCGCCCCCGGGGTAGAGCCGCACGGTCGCGCCGGCGGCCTCGATCTCCGCCCGGAACGCGGGCGAGGTGTGGTATGTGACCGTGTGACCGCGCCGGACGAGCTCGGCCACGACCGGCAGCGTCGGGTTGACGTGCCCGTGCATGCCGATGTTGAGGAACGCGACGGTACTCACAGGCCGGCCTCCAGTACGGAAGAAGCGGAAGACGAAGTCGACGTCGCGCCCGGACCCGTAGGCGTCGCCGAAGGGCCGTCGACGCGGTACAGGCCCGGCCCGCCGATGCGGAGCCCGTCCAGGAAGCGCCCCGCGGTCCGGGACGCGGTGCTGATCAGCCGCTGGGAATGGCCGAAGTCCCACGGGGCGGGCCAGGCGTCGATGCCGGTGGGGAGCACCACGGTCGGGATGCGCCGGGCCACCTCGTGCAGGTCACGCTCGATCTGATGGCGCAGCAACAGCATTCCGGCCCGGCCGGCTATCGCCCCGGCGCTGCGGCGCGGACCGGCGGGCCGGGGCGGCGAGCTCTCCGGCCCGCTCGACACCACCACCACACTGGCCGCACCGGCCCGCAGCGCGGCCAGTACCGGTACGTACGCGATCACTCCGCCGTCGACGAGCGTGCGGCCCGCACGGTCCACCGGGGGCAGCATCCCGGGAATGGCCGCACTGGCCAACAGCGCCGACTCCAGGTCGCCGTGGTCCAGGTAGACCGCGGCGCCTGTGTCCAGGTCCATGGCCACCGCGGTGAACGGCACCGTCAACTCCTCGATCCGCGCGGGCAGTTCGGCCCTGGCGATCAGTCGGCGCAGTCCGCGGTCGGTGAACACGCTGCCCCGTGAGGTCATATGGCCGAGCGGGTACACCTCGCGACGGCGCAGCTGGGTCCACACATGGTCCAGCCACGGCGCGGCCCGGTCGGGGTGGGCGGCCGCGATGGCGCCGTTGAGCGCGCCCACCGACGTTCCGATGATCATGTCCGGTCGGAATCCGCGCTCTTCCAGCGCGTATCCGACCCCCACATGTGCCGCTCCGACCACCCCGCCGGCGCCCACCACGACGGCGACGGGACGGGGGAGGGCGTGCAGCCCGCTCGCCATGACCGGCCGGCCGGGTCAGCCGAACTGGCCGGGCTGGTAGTCCCCGGCGGGCTGCTGGTTGATGACGTTGACGCGGTTGTAGGCGTTGATGACGGCGAGCAGGGAGATCAACGCCACGAGCTGGTCCTCGTCGAAGTGCTTGGCGGCAGCGCGCCAGGCTTCGTCGCTGACACCGCCCGCGGCGTCGGCGATACGGGTGCCCTGCTCGGCCACCTCCAGCGCGGCGCGCTCGGCCTCCGTGAAGACCTCGGCCTCCCGCCAGGCCGCGACGAGGTGCAGGCGCTGCGCGGTCTCCCCGGCCTGGGCCGCGTCCTTGGTGTGCATGTCGGTGCAGAAGCCGCAGCCGTTGATCTGGCTCGCGCGGATCTTCACCAGTTCCTGGACGGTGGCCGGCAGCGTGGAGTCCGAGACCAGCTTGCTGGCGGTGTTGATGTGCCTGAGCACCTTGCCCGCGAGGGGGTGGCCGAAGTAGTCGAGACGCGGTTCCACGGTGATCTCCTTGCCTTGGAGCGGATTACACCCAACTGACCGGGCCGACCCGCGATGTGTGACAGGAGGTCGTGTGTGAGGTGGGTCTCAGGAGTGGACCGGGAATCGGTTCAGGCGTGGCGCCTACTCACCGCAACGCCGAGCGCACGATCCGTCGCACGACCGGGGTGGCGTCCAACTCCGCCCTGATCTCGGCGAGGTTCTGGGCGGCCAGCGCCTGGTGCCACGCCTCTTCCGCCCGGCGCATCGCCGCGTTGACGGCACATGTGCCCGTGGGTGGCGGGGACAGCTCGCCGATCCGGCCGCAGCAGCGGATCTCCGTGCAGTGGAAGAGCCGCGCGTCCCCCTCGATGGCCTCCACCACGTCCAGCAGGGTGATGGACTCCAGCGGCCGGGCCAGGCGAAAGCCCCCGCGCGGCCCGGGCACCGAGACCACGAGTGCGGCGCGGGCGAGTTGCTGCAACTGCTTGTTGAGGTAGGACGCGGACAGCCCGTGGGCCTCGGCGAGCTGGGCGCTGCCCACCGGGCCGCCGTCGACCATGTCCAGGTTGAGCAGCGTGTGCAGCGCCCACTCGACGCCTTTCGACATTCGCATATTACGGACATTACCTGTCCAGGATCGAGGCACGGTAACGGACGCGGACCGACCGCCTCGGGGTGACTCAACTGGCCGTCGCTGCACGGTGGTTGACGGCGATGCGCAGGTCCGGGTGCCGTACGCCCCCTGGTGCGTGCGCTGTTCGCGCGGCGGCCGGGGGACCCTGGAATGTTGAAGGAGGGACCTATGTTGCCTTCTGGTAAAAGATGCGGCTTTTGTGGCGATATGGTGATCTGAGTTGTGGAGGCTATGGCTGACCCCAGAGGAGATGGTGATATGCCTTCCGTTGACAAGGCGATCGAAGAGATCACCCACGTCCGGACCGACCTGGAAGCGGCGCTTGACCCCGCCGAACCCGACGGTGTCTACCGTGACAGCCGGGAGTGCGCCGCCCTGGCGCTGCTCTCCGCGGACACCAAGCTGCTGCTGTCCCCGCCGACCCCTCGCCCCAAGAAGGGCTAGCGGACCGAACGGGAGCAGTGAATGGAGCAGTCAGGCACTTCGGCCCTCTTGCAGGACGCGGTGCAGGACCTTGCGACCGACGTGGTCTCCGCCCTGCGGGGCGGGGACCACGTGCGCATGTCCGGCACCGCCGCGGCGGACGACCCCGAGGGCAGCTTCGCCCTCGCGGCCGTACGTGTGCTGGGAGCAGACCTTCTGCTGCCGCACGTCCTCTTCCCGACTCCGCCCGCCCCGGAGGCACTTGCCGCGTTCCGGAACACGGTGGAGGCATTTCCGCCGCGCGCCGACGCGGCACCCACCGTCAGGTGGAGCCACTGGGCCATGCGACGCACCCTGGTGCGGTTCGACACGGCCCCGGCCGGCCCACCCGGCCCTGACGAACTCACGGAACCCGACGCCGCCTGGCTCGACGAGGCGACATGGCAGGTTCTGACCCACCAACTCGCGGTCCTGGCCCCCCTCGCGGTGCCCGGCGACGACTGCGCGGTGGCCCGCGCCGCCCGGCGCCGACCGGTCGACCTGGCCCGCGGCTTCGTCCGGGCGGTGCGCCGCAGGGACTGGCAGCAGGCGGCCGGCGCGGGACGCTGGCTGACCCTGACCGAAGGGGTCCCCGACACCCTCGGCCTCGAAGCGGGGCTGGACTTCGTGGAACTGATGGGCGGCAACGACCCGCGGGTCGCCCTCCAGGTGCAGGCGGCACGGGTCATGCGGGCGGCCGGAGCCCTCGTATGACGGCCTTGGACGTCGGCGGCATCCGGGACGTCGGAATCGCCGCGTTCGCCTGGCTGTCCGCGCACCGCGAGGACTTCGCGCTCGGCGAGGACGCGCTCACCGCCGACGGCCAGGTGGACGCCACCTGGAAACCCCTCGGGGAACTCGCCCAGACCTGTGCGAGCGTCCGCGCGCACAGCCCGCCGTGGGACCCGCTGCACGCGTGTGCCGCTGACCTGCTGCGGTTCGCGTGGCGGCAGACGGGCCAGGGCGAACTGTTCCGCAGACTCCAGCGGTTGGAGCCGTTCGCGACGTACCCGCTGGAGGTCTACTCCGTCTTCGCGTCGGCCGGACTGCGCCACCCCGGTTACGAGGCCGCCGCGGCGACGACGGCCCGCACCCGGGGCTGGCGGCTCACCGAGCAGGACCCGACCCGCCGGCTCGGCGTGCTGAAGGCCGAGCGGCGCAGCGGCATCCACCGGCCGGAACCGGACGAACCGACGCTGCGGCGCACCTGGCTGGGCGGGCTGCCGGAACCCTGGACGTTCGAGCGCTCCTCGGGGTACGCGCTCACCCACGTCGTCTTCCACCTCACCGACTGGGGCCGCACCCCCGACGGCGTCCCCGCCGACCTGGCCGCCTATCTGGCGCACTGGTTGCCGCCCTGGCTCGACACCTGCCTGGACGCCGGGATGTGGGACCTCGGCTGCGAACTGCTGGTCGTGGCCGCGAGCCTGCCGGCCCCGCCCGACCCCGCGACCCTCCAGGACGCCTGGACCCGGATCGCACGGGCACAGCACGACTCCGGCGCGCTCCCGCAGCAGGCGGCCCCGCAGGAGAACGCCGCGGCGGACGCGGAGCCCGACTTCCTGCACTGCTACCACTCCACGCTCATGGCCGCCTTCGCCGCGGCCCAGACCGTCACCTGCCTGAGCCGCGCGGCCGAAGGAGTGCCCGGATGACCGACCCCCGTCTGATGCACACCGTCGGCGTGCGCGCCCTGGAGTGGCTGTGGGCCCATCGCGACGGATTCCGCCTGGAACCCGACGTCGACCCGGAAGTCGGCTTCCTGGAGCGCTTCAAACCGGTCGGCGAACTGGCCCTGATCTGCCGGGTGCTGTTCCGTGAGGGCGTGGCCGGATCCCGCCAGGCCGAGCTGGCGCGCAAGCTCCTCGACCACACCTGGCGGCACACCCTGGACGGCGGCCGCATGCTGGTACGCGGCCAGCGCGTCGAACCGCTCTCGCCGATCCCGTTCGAGGTGTACCTGCCCTACAAGGAGCTGGGATACAGCGAGCCCGAGGTGGAGCGCGCCACCGTCCTCTACCACCGGACCAGCAGCTGGGCCGCCCTCGAACTGGACCCGACCCGGCGCCTCGGACTCTCCGCGTTCCAGCGCCGGTTCGGCCTCACGCCCTCCGTGCCCGAGGCGGGCATGGTCGGCTCCACCTGGCTGGGCCGGACACCCGAGCCCTGGACGGTCAGCGGGCACATCGCCTACGACGTCACCCACACGGTGTTCCACCTCACCGACTGGGGCGAGCACCCGGGCGGCCTGCCGCCGGACATCGCCGACTACCTCGCCATGTGGCTGCCGGTCTGGATCGACGACTGGCTGGACCTCAGGCGCTGGGACCTGCTCGGCGAACTCCTCGTCGTCGACGCCTGTCTGCCCCGCCCGACCCTGGACGAGCGGGCCTGGGAGGGCTTCGCCGCCGCACAGCAGGCCGACGGCGCCATGCCCGCCGTACGCGAGATGCCGGACGGCGAACCGGACGAGCTGTTCGACATGATCTACCATCCGACGCTGGTCGCGGCCTTCGCCTCCGTGCTGGCGACCTCCCGTGCCCTGACCGAGCTCACCCACGTCGCCTCATGAGCGGCCGCCCCCAGCCCTGGCCGGGCATCGCCGACGACACCGAGCAGACACTGCCGGACGGCCCGCCCGGCGGCGACGACGTCCCGGACGACACCCTGAGGGAGCGTCTGGAGCGCGCCGTCGACGCCGTCGACGCACCCGACGCCGTCTTCGCGGTATCCCGGCACGGCCGGCGCACACTGCACTGCGGCGGCACCGCCGCGCCCCCGCCCGTCGCACGTCAGGACCTGCGCTACGAGATCGGTTCGGCCACGAAGACGTTCACCGGACTGCTGCTGGCCCGGCTCGCCCAGAGCGGCCTGCTCAGCGGCGGCGAGTCGGCCGCGGCCCTTCTGGCGCCGGGCCGGCACACCGACACGGCCCCCGTCACCCTGGCCCACCTCATCACCCACACGGCCGGACTTCCCGGCCTGCCCGCCGACTTCTACGTACGGGCGCTCCCGGCCTGGCGCACCAATCCCTACGGCCGCTATCCGGCCGAGCGGGTGACCGACGCCTTCCTGCGGCACCGCCCGCGGCACCGGCCCGGCTCCCGCTGGCACTACTCCAACTTCGGCGTCGCCGTACTCGGCCACGCACTCGCGGCGGCCACCGGCACGGCCTGGGAGGAACTGCTCGCCGCACAGGTCCTGCGCCCGCTCGGCCTCAGCGGTACGGCGCTGCGCGCGGAGGACCCGAAGACCGACGCCGTCGGACACGGCAAGGACGGGCGCACCACCACCCTCGCCTTCGACGCGGGCGGCTTCGAGGCGGCCGGCGCCGTCCGCGCCACCCCGCACGACCTGCTCACGTTCCTCGAAGCCCACCTCGACCCGGCCGGCACCCCGTGCGCCGAGGCGCTGCGGGCGGTGCGCACCCCGGTCCTGCGGCGTGGCCTCGGGCACCGGCACGTGCACACGATGGCCTGGTTCCGGCATCCCACGGACGGCGGCCCGATGTACTTCCACGGCGGCGCCACCCTCGGCCAGCAGGCCTTCCTGGGCTTCCGGCCCGACACGGGCACGGCCCTGGTCGCGCTGTGCACGCGCCGCTTCCGCGCGCGCGACCCGTTCGTCGCCACCGCGTACGCGTTCCTGGCGGAGGAGTAGCGCAGGGCGGGCGGGGACGGGGAGGGGCCGGGGCGGGCGTGGGGGGGGGGGGGGGGGGGCCCCCCCCCCCCCCCCCCGCCC
>NZ_JAKEIP010000023.1 GCF_021474425.1 Streptomyces muensis
GGCGGGGCCGCGGGGAGCGCGGGGATCGACCTGCTCGGGCTCGACGAACCGGCCTGGATGCTCTACACGTCCGGCACCACCCACCGGCCCAAGGGTGTGCTGTCCACGCAGCGGGCCGCGCTGTGGTCCGTGGCCGCCTGCTACGCCCCGATCCTCGGCCTCTCGCCCGACGACCGGCTGCTCTGGCCGCTTCCGCTGTTCCACAGCTTCAGCCACTCGCTGGCCATCCTGGGTGTGACGGCCGTCGGCGCGAGCGCCCGCATCGCCGGTGACCTGCTGCCGCCCGGCGGTCTGCGCCAGGAACTGGCCACGGCGTACGAGGAGCTCGGCGGGCCGTTCACCCTGCTGGGCGGCGTGCCCACGACGTATCACCGGCTGCTCGACTCGCCCGGTGGGTCCTCACCGGCCCTGCGGATGTGCGTGGTGGCGGGTGCGCCGAGCGGTCCCGCGCTGCGCGCGGCCGTGGCGGACACGCTGGGCGCGCCGCTGCTCGACGCGTACGGCAGCACCGAGACCTGCGGAGTGATCGCGGTCAGTCCGCCCGAAGGACCCGGGGTCGACGGTTCCTGCGGACCGCCCATACCCGGCGTGGACATACGTGTCGTCGATCCGGGCAGCGGCGAGGACGTCCAGGACGGCGCCGAGGGCGAGGTCTGGGTGCGCTCTCCGGGTCTGATGACCGGGTACCACCGGCAACCCGAGGCGACGGCCGCCGCGCTGCGGGACGGCTGGTACCGCACCGGCGACCTGGGCCGCCGCGTGGAGCACGGCCATCTCCGGCTCACCGGCCGGGTCAGCGAACTGATCATCCGCGGCGGCGAGAACATCCACCCGGCGGAGATCGAGCAGGTCCTGGCCCGGTGTCCGGGCGTGGCCGACGCCGTGGTCGTGGGTGTGCCGCACGACGTGCTCGGCGAGGTCCCGGTCGCGTTCGTCGTGCCGGGCCCGGAGGGGATCGACGCGCGGCGGGTGCTCGCCGAGTGCCGTACTCGGCTGGCCGACTACAAGGTGCCGGCCGAGATACGCGAGATCGCCGCCGTCCCGCGCACCGCGTCCGGCAAGATCGTCCGGCACGAGGTGGTCGTCCCGGCTGCTCCGGTCGCCCCGGCCACTCCCGAGGCCGCCGGCCTGCGCGAGCGGCTCCTCGCCCTCTCGGTCGACGACCAGGAGCGCGCGCTGCGCGTGACGGTGCTGGCCGAGACGGCCGACGCCTGCCGGCCCACGGCGGGCGAACCGCCCGACGCGCAGAGCCCGTTCACCGATCTCGGCCTGACCTCCGTCGGCGCGGTCGAACTGGTCGACCGGCTCGGCGCGCTGACCGGCCTGACCCTGCCGGCGACGCTGGTCTTCGACCATCCGACACCGGCCGCGGTGGCCCGCCACCTGCGCGCCGCGCTCTTCGAGAGCGAGCCCGGGACACGCCCTCGGACGTACGGCGGACCGGACCGGTCGTCCGACGACGACGATCCGGTCGTCATCGTCGCCATGGGCTGCCGCTACCCGGGTGGCGTCAACTCCCCGGAAGACCTCTGGGAGTTGGTGGCGCAGGGCCGCGACGCCATCACGGAGTTCCCGACCGACCGGGGCTGGGACCTGGATGCCCTGTACGACCCCGATCCCGACCGGATCGGCACCACGTACACACGACACGGCGGATTCCTGCACCGGGCCGCGGAGTTCGACGCCGGACTGTTCGGGATCTCGCCGCGCGAGGCGCTCGCGATGGACCCGCAGCAGCGGCTGCTCCTGGAGACCTCCTGGGAGGTGTGGGAGCGGGCCGGGATCGACCAGGCGTCGCTGCGCGAGAGCGACACCGGTGTCTTCGTCGGCGTGATGTACGACGACTACGCCACCCGCCTGACCCGGCCCCACGAGCTGGAGGCGCATCTGGGCCTGGGCTCGACGGGCAGCGTGGCCTCCGGGCGGATCTCCTATGCGTACGGCCTGCGCGGCCCCGCCATCACGGTCGACACCGCCTGCTCGTCCTCGCTGGTGGCGCTGCACTGGGCGGCGCGGGCGCTGCGCTCGGGCGAGTGCTCGCTGGCGCTGGCCGGCGGGGTCACCGTGATGGCGACACCCCAGTCGTTCCTCGCCTTCAGCCGGCAGCGCGGGCTGTCGGCGGACGGGCGCTGCAAGTCCTTCTCGGCGGCGGCCGACGGCACGGCCTGGGGCGAGGGCGTGGGACTCGTCCTGCTGGAGCGGTTGTCCGACGCGCGGCGCGGCGGCCACCCGGTGCTGGCCGTGCTGCGCGGCTCGGCCGTCAACTCCGACGGCGCCTCCAACGGGCTCACCGCGCCCCATGGACCGGCCCAGCAGCGGCTCATCACCCAGGCGCTGGCGGACGCCGGGCTGCGCGCCGGTGACGTGGACGTGGTGGAGGCGCACGGCACCGGAACCCGGCTGGGCGACCCCGTGGAGGCGCAGGCCCTCCTGGCCACGTACGGGCAGGACCGGGCGGAGCCGCTCTGGCTCGGGTCGGTCAAGTCCAACCTCGGGCACACACAGGCGGCGGCCGGAGTCGCCGGCGTCATCAAGACCGTGCAGGCCATGCGGCACGGCGCCCTGCCCCGGACCCTGCACGCCGATCCGCCCACACCGCACGTCGACTGGTCCTCCGGCCGGGTGGAACTGCTGACCGAGCCCCGGCCCTGGCCGGCCACGGACCGTCCGCGGCGTGCGGGCGTCTCGGCCTTCGGGATAGGCGGGACCAACGCGCATGTGATCCTGGAGGAGGCGCCGAGGGCCGACACCGCGGTCGCGCCCCCGGACACGACCGCGACGCCGCCCGTTCCGTGGCTGCTCTCCGCCGCCGACGAGACCGCCCTGCGCGCCCAGGCCCGACGCCTCGCCGCCGAAGTGGCGCACGGGCAGGCCCTGTCGACGGCGTCGACCGCCGACATCGCCTGCGCGCTCGCGGTGTCGCGCTCCGCCCTCTCCCACCGGGCGAGCGTGCCGAGCGGTGACCGGACCCGGATGGCTGCCGCGCTGACCGCGCTCGCGCAGGGCAGCGACGCACCGGGCGTCGTCCGAGGGCTGGCGGACCCGGCGATCCGTACGGCCTTCCTGTTCACCGGACAAGGTGCCCAACGCCCCAGGATGGGCGCCGAACTGCGCTCCGCCTTCCCCGTCTTCGCCGAAGCGTTCGACGAAGTCTGCGGGCATCTGGACGACCGTCTGCCCCAGCCGCTGAGCGCGGTGCTGGCCGCCGAACCGGGCTCACCGGAAGCGGCCCTCCTGGACCGTACGGACTTCACGCAGGCCGGGCTGTGCGCCTTCGAGGTCGCGCTCTTCCGGCTGCTGGAGTCATGGGGAGTGCGAGCCGACCGCCTCGTGGGCCACTCCGTCGGCGAACTGGCCGCCGCGCAGGTCGCCGGCGTACTCGATCTCCCCGACGCGGCCACGCTCGTCGCCGCGCGCGGCAGGCTGATGCGGGCCCTGCCCGACGGCGGCGCGATGGCGTCGCTGGACGCGACCGAGGCCGAAGTCGTCACCGCACTCAAGGAGTTCGAGGGGCGAGTGGCCGTCGCCGCCGTCAACGGGCCGCGTTCTGTGGTGATCTCGGGCGAGCGGGACGCGGTGCTCGCGGTCGCCGCCGGCTTCGAGGAGCGTGGCCGAAGGGCCGTACGACTACGGGTGAGCCACGCCTTCCACTCGCCGCTGATGGACCCGATGCTCGACGAACTCCTGGGGGTTGCCCGGCAGTTGACGTTCCGGCCGCCGCGCATCCCCATCGTCTCCACCGTGACGGGCAGCCTCGCCGAGCCCGCCGAGCTGTGCAAGCCCGAGTACTGGACGCGGCACGCCCGGCAGCCCGTGCGCTTCGCCGACGCCGTGCGGCACCTCGCGGACGACGGGGTGTCCGCCTGCCTGGAACTCGGCCCCGGGCCCGCCCTCACCGCCGCGGCCACCGAGTGCCTGACCGGGCCGTCCACGAGCGGCGTCGTGCTCGCGGTGTCCACGCGAGGCGGCGCGTACGAACCGGAGACACTCCTGTCGGCCGTGGCCCGGCTGCATGTGGCCGGGGCCGCCGTCGACTGGCCGGCCGTGTACGCCGGGTCCGGCGCGCGGCGCGTGGATCTGCCGACGTACGCCTTCCAGCGGCAGCGGTACTGGCTGGACGCACCGGCCCCGGTGGCCGCGGACGCCGGTCCGCTGCTGGGCCCCGCGTTCCCGGTGCCGGACACCGAACGGACCGTGCTGACCGGGGTGTTGTCCCTCGCGGCGCACCCGTGGCTCGCCGACCACGTCGTCGCCGGGAGGGTGGTCGTACCGGCGACGGTGTTCGTGGAGATGGCCGTGCGGGCGGGCGACGAGGTGGGGTGCGGTGCGGTCGACGACCTCGTGATGCTGACGCCGCTGGCCCTGCACGGTTCCGCGAGCGTGCGGGTGCAGGTCTTGGTGGGTACGCGGGACGACGACTCGGGCCGACGGCCGGTCGACATCTACTCCCGGCCGGAGGAGGCCGACGAGGACACGCCGTGGACCCGCAACGTCACCGGTCGACTGGGGCTCGGGCGGGTGGCGGCGGAGAGCGAGCCGGAGCCGTGGCCGCCGCGGGACGCCGAGGCGGTGGACCTCACGGACGCGTACGCCGCGCTCGCCGATGCCGGGCTCGCCTACGGGCCCGCCTTCCAAGGGGTCGGCGCGCTCTGGCGGCGCGGCGACGACGTCTTCGCGGAGGTCCGGCTGCCCGCGTCGCACACCTCGCAGGCGGCCCGCTTCGGCCTCCACCCGGCGCTGTTCGACGCCGCGTCGCACGCGCCGCTCCTCGCGGGACCCGCTGACCCGAGCTCGCTGCGGGTGCCGTTCGAGTGGAGCGGTGTGAGCCTGTACGCCTCGGGTGCCACGGAGTTGCGGGTCAAGGTGACGCCGACGAGCGCGGACACGGTCTCACTGACGATGTCCGACCCGACCGGCCGGCTCGTGGCACGCGTGGACTCGCTGGCCACGCGGGAACTCCCGGCCGGTCGGACCGATGGGGCCGGCACAGGCGATATGGCCGGCAGCGCGACGGACGACATCGTACGAAGGGCGCTGCTGCGCCCTGACTGGATTGCTCTCGAACTTCCGGGAGGTGCCGATGACCGGGGCTGGGCGGTGCGCGGGCCGGACGAGCTGAACCTCGCCGGATTCCTGCCCGAGGCCGCGAACCCCGAATTCGTCGTGGTCACAGCTGTCACCGACGCTTCTGCCGCCACCGGCTCCGATCCGCTGTCCGCCGTGCACGAGCTGACCGGCAGTGTCCTCAGACTGCTCCAGGACTGGCAGGACGATCCGGGCACTGCGGGCGCACGGCTGGTCGTGGTGACACGGGACGCCACCGGGCCGGTGCCGGATCTGGCGGGTGCGGCGGTCTGGGGGCTGGTGCGTACGGCGCAGTCGGAGCTGCCCGGCCGGGTCGTCCTGGTGGATGTGGACGGGCGGCCCGAGTCGTCGCGGGTTCTTGCGTCGGCCGTCGCCACCGGTGAGCAGCAACTGCGGATACGGGACGGGCGGGTGACGGTCCCGCGACTGAGGCCGGTCGGCGACACGCCGGTCACCGGCGCCGCCTTCGCCGCGGAGAGCACGGTTCTGATCACCGGAGGCACCGGGGCGCTGGGCGCGGAACTGGCCCGTCACCTCGTCGTCGAACACGGCGTCCGGCATCTGCTGCTGACCGGCCGCCGCGGGCCGCAGGCGCCCGGGGCCCTGGAACTGCGCGGTGAGCTGGAGGAGTTGGGCGCTCGGGTCGGCATCGTGGCCTGTGACGCGGCCGACCGAGCCGCGCTGGCCGAGGTCGTCCGGGGCTGCGAGCCCCCGCTGGGCGCCGTGGTGCACGCCGCCGGAGTGCTCGACGACGGCGTGCTGGACTCGCTGACCCCCGAGCGGCTGGCGGCCGTGCTGCGGCCGAAGGCCGACGCGGCGTGGCATCTGCACGAACTGACCCGTGACATGGGCCTTACGGCGTTCGTCGTGTTCTCGTCCGTCTCGGGGCTGCTGGGCCGGGCGGGCCAGGGCAACTACGCGGCAGCGAACTCCTTCCTCGACGCCCTCGCCCACCGCCGCGCCGCCGAAGGACTGACCGTCCTGTCCCTGGCGTGGGGCCCGTGGGAGCACGTCGGCGGCATGGCGGCGGGACAGAACCAACAGCGCTCGCGGTCAGGGGAGTTGTTCGTGCCCCTGTCCACTCGGCAGGGGCTTGCCCTGTTCGACGCGGCGCTGCGTTCGACGACGCCGGTCGTGGCGCCGATCCGGCTGGACCGCGCCGCGTTGCGTTCCGGTGCCGGGCACCTGCCGGCGCCGTTGCGCGGGCTCGTCCGTCCCGGCCGGCCGACAGCCGCGGCGACGGCCTCCGGCTCCATGGGGTCTCCGGGGCGGACGACCGAGCCGGGGGAGTGGCGCGAGAGACTGGCCCGGACAGTGTCGGGTCAGCGGGAGGCGGCGCTCGTGGCGCTGCTGCGGGCCGACGTGGCCGCCGTGCTCGGCTACCCGGACGCCGACGCGCTCCCCGCCGGCAAGAGCCTCGCCGACCTGGGGTTCGACTCCCTCACCGCCGTACAGATCCGCAATCAGCTGAGTACGGGGCTGGGGCTGCGGCTGTCGGCGGCAGTCGTGTTCGAGCACCGCACGGCCGAGGAACTGGCCCGCCATCTGCTCGGCCTGCTGGACGACGAACCGGCCACCGCGGACGCCCCCGAATCCACCACGGAGGCGGAGCGGCCGACGTACACCCTCTCCTCGCTGTTCCGGACCGTCAGTGCCTCCGGGCAACCGGTGGCGGCGATGCACCTCCTCGTCACCGCGTCCTGGGCGCTGCCCACCTTCCCGGCCGCCCGGGGCCATGAGCACGCCCTGCCCCCGATCCGCCGCTCCCACGGCCGGCCCGGCGCCGGACGCCCGACGATCGTCTACTTCCCGGCCTACCACCCTTCGCTCACCTCGGACGGCGGAGAGTTCCCACAGTTCCACCGCGCCTTCCGGCACGACCCGGACGTCCTGGAAGTCCTGGAGTTCCCGCACCCGGGCATCGGTGCCGGCGCCGCCGTACCTGAGGACCGTGCCGCCTTGGCGCGCACCCAGGCCGAGAACGTGCTCCGGCACGTCGGGGGCGGGCCCTTCGTGGTCGTAGGACGGTCGGCGGGCGGCAATGTGGCGCATCTCGTGGCCCACGCGTTGGAGGGTATGGGTCGGGCGCCGACGGGCCTGGTGCTGCTGGACAGCTACCACATCACGCCCGACAACAGCGGCAAGGACTGGCTGTTGTCCCTGGCGGCCCCGCCGCCGCAGGACACCGGACGGCCCGTTCTCACCGGGGACGACGACACCGCCCTGGCCGCGATCGGCGCCTACAACCGGATCTTCCTGGACTGGCAGCCCGAGCCGCTCCGCACGCCCACCCTCCTGGTGCGCGCCATGCTGCCCACGCCCGCGATGGCGGCCGCCGCGGACGCCGACGACTGGCGGACGACCTGGCCGACGGAACACGACCTCGTGGACGTCCCCGGCGACCATCTGACGATGATGCGGGAACACGCGAAGACCACGGCGTCGGCGATCCGCACCTGGATCGGGACGCTCACGGAGGAGGTCTCGTGAGCCGCGCACGCCCTGATTAATCGGTTGCCGCCGTGACTCCGGCCCTGCTGCACTGCACAGGACCCGCCGTCACGCGAAGAGGAGCAGCAATGCGCACTGCGTCCATGTCCCTCCCGGAAGGAACGACCCCCCTCACCCAAGGACATGACGCTTCGTGCACGTGCTCAACCTCGGAATCCTCGCCCATGTGGACGCCGGCAAGACCAGCCTGACCGAACGCCTGCTGCACTCGGCAGGCGTGATCGACGAGGTCGGCAGCGTCGACGCCGGGAACACCCGGACCGACACCCTCGCGCTGGAGCGGCAGCGGGGCATCACCATCAAGTCCGCCGTCGTCTCCTTCGCCCTCGACGACGTGACGGTCAACCTCATCGACACCCCCGGCCACCCCGACTTCATCGCCGAGGTGGAACGGGTGCTCGGTGTGCTCGACGGGGCCGTGCTGGTCGTGTCGGCCGTCGAGGGCGTGCAGCCCCAGACGCGCGTCCTGATGCGCACACTGCAACGGCTGCGCATTCCCACGCTGGTCTTCGTCAACAAGATCGACCGACGCGGAGCGCGCCATGATGCCGTCCTGCGGGCCGTGTCCGAGCGGCTGACGGCGGCCGTCGTACCGATGGGGACGGCCGACGCCCTCGGCACCCGCGACGCGCGCTTCGTCCCCGGCCTCCCGCCGTCGGCACTCGACGTCCTCGCCGACCACGACGACGAACTGCTGACGGCCTACGTCGAGGACACCGTCTCCTACGACCGCCTCCGCGCCGCCCTCGCCGACCAGACCCGGCGGGCGCTGGTCCATCCCGTGTACTTCGGCTCCGCCGTCACGGGCGCCGGCGTCGACGCGCTGATCGGCGGCATCAGGGAACTGCTGCCCGCCGCGGCCGGCGACCCCGACGGGCCGGTCTCGGGCACCGTCTTCAAGGTGGAGCGGGGCCCGGCGGGGGAGAAGGTCGCGTACGCGCGGCTGTTCTCCGGGACACTGCGCGTCCGTGACCGGATCCCCTTCGGGGACGCCAAGCAGGCCGAGGCGGATCCGCCGCGGTTCGGCGGCGCCCCGCTGGGGCGCGGGGCCGTACCGACCGCGGCTCCGCCGCGTGGGCGCGAACAGCCACGAGGGCGCCGCACCCAACCGACTGCCCAACCCGGCCCCGCGGCGGAGCCGCATGCCGACACGGTCGGCGCAGCACCCGGCACCGAGGCGAGGATCACCGGGATCAGCGTGTTCGACCACGGCACGGACACCCGCGCCGACGCGCTCCCCGCGGGCCGGATCGCCAAGCTGTGGGGCCTGGCCGACATCAGGATCGGCGACGCGATCGGCGAACCCCGCAAGGCCCACGGGCACCACTTCGCCCCGCCCACCCTCGAAACCGTCGTCGTGCGGGCCGACGGCGCGGACCGGCGGGGCCTGCACCGCGCCCTCACCCTGCTCGCCGAACAGGACCCGCTGATCGGCCTGCGCCACGACGAGGTACGGCAGGAGACCTTCGTCTCCCTCTACGGCGAGGTGCAGAAGGAGGTCATCCAGGCCACCCTCGCCGACGAGTTCGGCCTGGATGCCACCTTCCGCGAGACGACACCGCTGTGCGTCGAACGCCCGGTCGGCTCGGGCGCGGCGGTCGAGTTCAAGGGGAAGGACGACAACCCCTTCCTCGCGACCGTCGGTCTGCGTGTCGACCCGGCGCCGGTCGGCTCCGGCGTGGACTTCCGCCTGGAGGTCGAGCTGGGCTCCATGCCGTACGCCTTCTTCAAGGCCGTCGAGGACACCGTCCGCGAGACCCTCGGCCAGGGCCTGCACGGCTGGCAGGTCCCCGACTGCACGGTCACCATGACCCACTCCGGCTACTCGCCCCGGCAGAGCCATGCCCACCAGGGCTTCGACAAGAGCATGTCCAGCACCGGCTACGACTTCCGCGGTCTGACCCCGCTGGTCCTGACCGAGGCCCTGCGCAGGGCGGGCACCGAGGTGCACGAGCCCATGCACCGCTTCCGTGTCGAGGCGCCGACCGACACCCTGGCCGCCTTGCTGCCGGTGCTGTCCCGGCTGCGCGCGGTGCCGCAGACCACGGAGACCCGCGGCGCGTCCTGCGTGCTGGAGGGCTCGGTGCCCGCGGCCCATGTGCACGAACTGGAGCAGCAGCTACCGGGGCTGACGCGCGGCGAGGGCGAGCTGGAGAGCGCCTTCGACCACTACGCGCCCGCCCCGCGCGGCACGGTCCCGGAGCGTCGGCGTACCGACCTCAATCCGCTGAACCGGAAGGAATACCTGTTGAACCTGACGCGCAGAGTGGGCAACTGAACTGGTTGAGAACGAACTTACTGATGAGTCAGGGGTGTTGACTGTGTCCTGATATCACCGGACTGTAGTGGACATGCCGAACATTCGGGCGCGTCTACTGGTTGCCCTGGTCGTCCTCTTCGGATCCCTGTCGGTGGCGGGCCCCACTCCCGCCACCGCCGCCACCCTCCCCGACTCCCTCTGGTTCGACGAAACGCCGCTCACCGTGCAGAACGGCCGCTTCGTCGACGGCAACGGCCGCGAGGTCGTACTGCGCGGCTACAACGTCTCCGGCGAGACGAAACTGAAGGAGAACAACGGTCTGCCCTTCGCGTCGACCGCCGACGCGAAGAAGTCCGCGACCGCCCTGCGCGCCCTCGGCGGCGGCAACTCGGTGCGGTTCCTGCTCTCCTGGGCCTACGCGGAACCCGTACGCGGCCAGGTCGACACCGCCTACCTCACGAAGGCCACCGACCAGATACGCGCCTTCCTGGACGCCGGGATCCGCGTGTACCCCGACTTCCACCAGGACCTCTACTCCCGCTGGCTGTTCGACCCCGACAGCTGGTACACCGGCGACGGCGCCCCCAAGTGGGCGGTCGACCTCGGGAACTACCCCGACGAATACTGCGGGATCTGCCCCTTCTGGGGCCAGAACATCACCTCCAACGAGGCCGTGAAGCAGTCCACGTACGACTTCTGGCACAACGAGTACGGCCTCCAGGACGCCTTCCTCGACACCGCCCAGAAGACGATGACGCACCTGAGGCAGAACCTCACCAGCGCCCAGTTCGCGGGCGTCGTCGGCTTCGACCCGTGGAACGAACCGCACGCCGGCACCTACGACTCCGGCCAGACCAGCCGGTCGTGGGAGAAGGACGTGCTGTGGCCCTTCTACGTCAAGTTCCGCGCCCGCATGGACGCGGCGGGCTGGCAGAGCAAGCCGGCCTTCGTCGAGCCCAACCTCTTCTGGAACGCCAACCTCGACTTCCAGAAGGAGGAGGGCGGACTCCTGGACGCGGGCACGCTCGGTCCGCGCTACGTCTTCAACACCCACTTCTACGACCAGAAGGCCATCTCCGGCGTCTTCATGTGGGGCAAGGCGGAGGACGGGCAGTACGTCGGCGACTTCGGGACCGTCCGCGACCGCGCCTCCGCCACCGGGACGGCCGCGATCATCAGCGAGTTCGGGCATCCGCTCGCCGGAAACGTCTCCGACAAGGCGCCGACGGTCTACAAGGCGATGTACCAGGCCCTCGACTCCCGGGTGAAGGGCGCGAGTTGGTGGTCGAACCCGAAGGGATCCGGCCCCGTCCTCTCCGGCTCCCAGTGGCAGTGGGACATCTACCACGGCCGCCACCACGAGCTGATGAACGACAACCCGGACAAGGTGCAGACCGACGGCGACGCCTGGAACGGCGAGGACCTGTCCGCCGTACGCCTCGACGACTCCGGTACGGCGACGCTGCGCCAGGACGCCCGGCTGCTGGACCGGATCTACCCGAGCGCCACCTCCGGTTCGACGGTCGCCTTCACCTACGAGGACCGCTCCCGGGACGGCTCGACGACCCTGACCTGGAACCCGGTGCCCAGCTCCCTGCCGAACGTGGCGCAGCTGGTCGGATCGGGCCAGTACGGGCTGCTGCTGTGGCGCTCGGGCAGCGGAACGGCACCGACCGAACTGCACCTCCCGGCCTCCTTCCCGACCGGCTCCACGACGGTCGTCTCCGACCTGGGCACGGCATACGCGCCACCGTCGTACACCTCGACCACCCCGGTCGGTGTCGCCGCCGAACCGGGCGGCACGGGCAGCCGCCGCCTGCTGCTCACCGACACCGACTCCGGGGTCCTGCACTACGCGCTGGTGACCAACCGGGCGAGCGCCCCCTCGGCCGCCCTGCTGAACGCGGCCAAGTCCGAACTCGCCGCGTGGGCCGCGCAGAACGCCGGATAGGCACCGCCGTTTGACCCTCCCCTTACGTCAGGCCGCACGCTGTACCCCGACGAAAGGGCAGGTGAATGAGCTACTCCGTGGGGCAGGTCTCGTCCTTCGCCGGGGTGACCGTGCGCACGCTGCACCACTACGACCGGGCGGGACTGCTCTCGCCCAGCGGTCGCAGCGGCGCCGGTTACCGGCTGTACGACGACACCGACCTGGCCCGGCTCCAGCAGATCCTCTTCTACCGCGAACTCGGCTTCTCCCTCGACGAGATCGCCGAGATCCTCAAGGACCCGCAGGCGAACGCCCTGGACCATCTCCAGGCCCGCCTGCGGCAGTTGAGCGAGGAGATCGGCCGACTCCAGCGGCTGGCCGAGGTGGCCGAGCAGGCGATCGAGGTCCGGCAGACGGGCGTCGAGCTGACACCCGAGGAGCGCTTCGAGGTCTTCGGCGAGATCACCTTCGACCTCTCCTACGCCACCGAGGCACAGCTCAAGTGGCAGGACTCACCGGGGCAGAAGGAGTCCATGGCGCGGGCCGCCGCCCACACCAAGGAGGACTGGCGCCGGCTCATGGGCGAGGCCGCCGCCTGGCGCGTGGAACTGCTCGCGGCCTTCGACGAGGGCGAGCCGGCCGACGGCGAGCGGGCGACGGACCTCGCCGAGGAACACCGGCTGCACATCGCCCGCTGGTTCACCACCTGCCCGCCCGACATGCACCGGCGCATCGCGGACGACTTCGCCACCGACCCACGCGCCTTCGCGCTCGTCGTCCCGCCCTCGCAGCAACGGCCCGGCCTCGCCGCCTATCTGCGCGAAGCCGTCCACGCGAACGCGGCCCGCCGGGCACAGCCTGAGGAGGACGGATGAGAATCCTGATCGCTGCCGCCGGATCACGCGGCGACGTCGCACCGTACACCGGCCTGGGGGCGGGCCTGCGCGAGGCCGGACACGATGTCACCCTCGCCACGACGGACGCCTTCGCGCCCCTCGTCCGCGAGGCGGGCCTGGAGTTCCGGAGCCTGCCCACGCGCCCGCAGGCTCCGGGGGCGGTCGAGAGCCGACGCGAACTGATGCGCACGGCGTCCGCGTTCGTCACCCAGCTCGGCCGGGGCTTCGCCGACGCGGTCGACCCGGGCACGGAACTGCTCCTGCTGTCCACGACCACCGCACCGCTCGGCCGGCACCTCGCCGAGGCCATGGGCATCCCGGCGATCGGCCTCTACCTCCAGCCCACCGCCCCGACCGGCGACTTCCCGCCCAACCTCATGGGCACCCGCTCCCTCGGCCGCCTCGGCAACCGCGCCGCCGGCCGCTTCGCGCTGCGGATGGCCGACCGCGTCTACACCGAGGCTGTCACCGACCTGCGACGGCGCCTCGACCTGCCCGCGTTGACCCCCGCCGAGATGCGCCGGCGACAGGAGCGCGCGAACCGGCCCGTCCTGCACGGCTTCAGCACGGCACTGGTGCCGCGCCCGTCGGATTGGCGTGAGGGACTCGACGTCGTCGGCACCTGGTGGCCGTACCTCGCCCCGGACCGTCGACTCCCCACCGAAGTGGAGGACTTCCTCGCGGCCGGGCCGCGCCCGGTGTTCATCGGCTTCGGCAGCATGGCCGCCGGGCACGGCGAGCGGCTCAGCGAGATCGCCGTCGGGGCGCTGCGCCGGGCCGGGTTGCGCGGCATCGTGCAGGCGGGGAGCGCCGGGCTCGCGGCCGATGGCGACGACGTCCTGACCACCGGTGACGTACCGCATGCGCTGCTCTTCCCGAGGGTGGCCGCGGTGGTGCACCACGCCGGGGCCGGCACCGCGGCAGCCGCTCTGCGCGCCGGGGCGCCCGCGATTCCGGTGCCGGTGACGGCGGACCAGCCGTTCTGGGCGGCACGGCTGGCGTCGATCGGGGCCGCGACCGCACCGATCCCCTTCGCGTCCCTCACCGCCGAGCGGCTCGCCGACGCGCTGGGTCGGGTCGTACGGCAGCAGGGGTACGCTCGCGCCGCCTCGGTCGCGGCGCGGCACATGGCGACCGAGGACGGCGTGGGGGCGGTACTGAAGGCGCTGGGCTGATCAAAGGGGTTGATCAGCCGTTCGACGGGCTGGTCCAGCCGGCCTCCACATGGCCCAGCCGGACCCGCTGCGGGTGGTCGCCGACCGGGACGGACACCTGCTTGCGGCCGGTGGCGAAGTCGATGGCCGTGACCTGGTCGGTGCCGCTCTCGGAGACCACGCAGGACTTGCCGTCACCGCTGACCGTGGCCCAGTAGGGCTTGGAGGCGGTGACGAGCGGGCCCTCCTGGAGGGTGGTGCGGTTGACGACGGTCGCGTAGTCGTCCATCGTGCCCGCGACACACAGCTTGCTGCCGTCGGGGCTCATCGAAAGGCCGTGGTGGCGCGAGTCGTTGACGAAGCTGGTGCGGTCGTCGCTGGTCGCCGGGTTCTTCGGCAGGGTCTTCGTGCGGGTGATCTTGTCGGTGGCGAGGTCGTACTCGAAGAAGCCGTTGAAGAACGACACCTGGAAGTACAGCTTCGACTCGTCCGGCGAGAACACGGCCGGCCGCACCGCGTCCGAGTAGTCCGACAGCCCGAGCGCGTCCAGCTTCGGGCGCATGTCGATGACCTTGACCTGCTGGTACGTGGTCGCGTCGACGACGGTGATGCGCCGGTCGCCCTTCGTCCAGTCCAGCCAGGGGGCGTCGGTCTGGGTGTTCACGTCGCCGATCGCCATGTTGTAGATGTACTTGCCGTCCTGCGTGAAGATGTTCTCGTGCGGCTTGTCGCCGGTCGTGAACTTCCCCAGTTCCTTGCCCGTCTCGATGTCCAGTACGTGCACGGTGTTCGAGGTCGACGCCGACACCGCGACCCGCTTGCCGTCGGGGGAGACCGCCATGTGGTCGGCGCGGTAACCGGACACCGGGAAGCGCCAGTTGACCTCGCCGGTGGCCAGGTCGAGGGACACCACGTCGGCGAAGCTCGGGCGCGAGACGACCACGGACTTCCCGTCCGGCGTGGAGTACATGTCGTCGACGAACTGGTCGTGGCCCTCACCGACGCTGTTGCGGATCGCCATGAAGTAGATCCACTTGATCGGATCGGCGTTGATCTCCGCCATCCGCTGGTCCTTGTCGGGGATGACATTGATCCGGCCGATCTTCCCGAAGTCCCCGGAGGACTTGATGACATCGGCGGTGCCGTCCCAGTTGTTGCCGACGAACATCACCTCGCGCAGCGCCGCCGCGGAGGCGTCGGCTGCGGTGGCGGTGGTCGCGGGGGCGGCGACGGTCAGGGCGAGGGCGGCGGCCACGGAGCACAGGTGCCTGGGACTGATGGCAGGCATGACTGCTCTCTTCCTCTGAGATGGGAGGGGGAGATCTGAACACGAGTGCTTTCAGAATCAACTTACTGAAAAGTAAGGAGGGGGTGCCCTTCTCCACAAGACTGCGTACACGACAAAATTGGCCGTCGGGTCGGCAAGGTGCTGGGAGGACAGCGTGACGGGCAGGATCAAGGCGCCCACCGGCCGCTACGGCGGCAAGTCGGCCGAGGAGCGACAGGCCGAGCGGCGGCGACGCTTCCTGGACGCCGCCCTCCAGCTCTTCGGCGACAGCCCCGGCTACCGGGGCACGACCGTCGCGGCACTGAGCGAGGCCGCGGGCCTGTCGACCCGTCAGTTCTACGAGGAGTTCCGCGCCCTGGAGGACGTCCTGGCGGCCCTCCACCTGGAGGTCAACGCGTGGGCCGAGGAAGCCGCCCTGACCGCCGTGGCCGAGGCGCAGCACCTCCCGCTCGCCGAACGGGCCACCGCGATCTTCCGCGCCTACGCCGCGAACGTCACCGCCGACCCGCGCCGCATCCGCATCACCTTCGTCGAGATCATCGGCGTGAGCCCACGGCTGGAGGAGCAGCGGCTCGCGCGCCGGGCCCGCTGGGTCGACCTCGTCTGTGCCGAGGTGGCGTCCGCCGTGGCGCGCGGGGAGGCGGCGCCGCGCGACTACCGGCTCGCCGTGACCGCGTTCATCGGCAGCGTCAACGGGCTGCTGCACGACTGGAGCGCCGGGTGGGTGGACGCCACCCTCGACGAGGTCGTCGACGAACTGGTCCGCATCCTCCTCGGCATCCTCCAGCCGACGGACGCCCGGCTCGCCGGCTCCTGACGCCGATCAGCCGGTGACGTCGCCGGCTCCCGCGGTTCAGCCGGCGAGCCGGTTCACCACGTCGAGGACGGGCGCGACCCCGTCCTCGGCCCGCAGTCCGTCGGCGATGTCGCGGGCGCGGCGGCCGTAGGACGGGTCGGTGGTCGCCCGCCGGACGGCGTCCGCCAGCGCGTAGGCCGTCAACTTCCGCAGCGGCACCGCGCGGGGCGCCACGCCGAGGGCGACCAGACGGTCGGCCCAGAAGCCCTCGTCGAACTGGATCGGCACGGGCACGGCCGGCACCCCGGCGCGCAGCCCGGCCGCCGTCGTGCCCGCGCCGCAGTGATGGATCACGGCGGCCATCCGCGGGAAGAGCACGGAGTGCGGCACCTCGTCGATGGTCAGTACGTCGTCCCCGGCGGCCTCCAGACCGCCCCAGCCCCGCTGGATCACCGTGCGCAGCCCGGCCCGGCGCAGGGCGCGCACGACCTCGCCGCTCAGCCGCGCGGGATCGGGCACGGTCGCGCTGCCCAGGCCCACGAAGACCGGCGGCGGGCCCGCGTCGAGGAACTCCCGCAGCTGAGACGGGAGTTGGGCCTCGCCGTCGTACGGCCACCAGTAACCCGTCACCTCCAGGTGCGGCGGCCAGTCGCGTGGCCTGGGCACCACCAGGGAGCTGTAACCGTGCAGCGCGCGGCGCTCGCGTGGGCTGCGGGACGTGCGCGGCAGCCCGAGGCGGGCCCGTGCGTCCGGTACCGCCGCCGAGAAGACCCGGTCGATGGCGAGGCGCACCACATGCCCCGCGGCCCGGTTGCCCACAGCGCCCCAGGAGCCACCCCCGAGCATCGGCGGCCCGAACTCGCGGGTGGGTGCGAGCGGTTGGAGAGGGACGTCGAGGCTCGGCAGTGACAGACCCTCGGCGATGGTGTGCCCCAGCGGGGCGGTGGAAGCCGCCAGGAGCAGCAGGTCGCTGTCCCGCGCCGCGGCCAGCATGTCGTCCGTCAGCTGTCCGGCCAGGGCCCGCGCCAGCCCCACCACGCGCACCAGCTTGCCCAGTCCGCTCGCACTGCGGTGCAGGCTCCGGCCGCGCGCGGACTCCAGTTCCGCCCGTGGGTCCAACGGCAGCGGATGGAAGCGGACACCGGATCCCGCGACCAGTCGCTCGAAGCAGCCGTGCGTGACCAGGGTGACCTCGTGACCGGCCCGGGACAGGGCGTGGCCGAGTCCGGTGTAGGGGGCGACATCGCCCCGGGAGCCCGCCGTCATGATCGCTACGCGCACGTCCGTCAGTATGGCGGCGCACGACGCGCCAAGGGAACGGCGCACGACGCGGAAGGAGAACGGCGCGCGCGACGGGGAAGGAGAACGGCGCGTGAGCGCGGGCGATTTCAACTCCGTCCCATCCGTTGACTTCCCCCTCTCGTGGCCCTACTTTCAGCGCCACCACGTTCGACCTTCCGACTGCCGTCCGAGATGTCGAACCTGCTGGGTGTCTCTCCCGCACTAAGACGCCGTTTCTGATGGTGAGTCTGTGTCGTTACTGGGGCATGGCAGGACTTGTAGAACGGCTGGTGCCGGAGGAGATGTGGGATCTGTTTCGACGGGTGGTGCCACCGACTGAGGTCGTCCGCCCGCAGGATGGAGGAAAGAGGCGAGCCGACGATCGCGAGGTCCTGGCCGGGATCATCTTCGTCGCTACCTCCGGCTGCACATGGCGGCAACTGCCACCGGTGTTCGGGCCGTGCTGGCAGACGGTCTACCGGCGCTTCGCCCAGTGGAGCCGCGCACGGGTCTGGGGCCGCCTCCACCGCGTGATCCTGGACGAGTTGGGAGCGCGTGGTGAGTTGGACTGGTCCCGCTGCGCGATCGACTCGGTGAGCATTCGCGCCGCAAAGGGGGGCTCCTGACGGGACCGAATCCGACCGATCGCGGCAAGAACGGATCGAAGATCCACCTGATCACGGACCGGAACGGACTACCGCTGTCCCTGGGTATCTCGGCCGCCAACCTTCACGACAGCCAGGCTCTGAAGCCACTGATCTGCGGTATTCCTCCGGTCCGCTCCCGCCGCGGCCCACGGCGACGCAAGCCCGACAAGCTCCACGCCGACAAGGGGTATGACTACGCCCACCTGCGGCGATGGCTTCGAGAGCGCAACATCACCCCTCGCATCGCCCGCAAAGGCACCGAATCGTCGAACCGGCTCGGCCGTCACCGCTGGGTGGTAGAGAGAACCGTGTCCTGGCTCGCCGGCTGTCGACGCCTGCACCGCCGCTACGAGCGCAAGCCCGAGCACTTCCTGGCTTTTGTGGGCGTCGCAGCAGCCCTCATCAGCCATCGCCGCCTGACACACTGAGGGGCGAGGTCAGTCAGCTGACGCAGTCAGAGGGTCCGGTCGGGACAACGTCTCGGACAACGGGAGCCCGTCCCTTGCGGCAACGATCCGACGCACCCGCAGTTCGGCTCTTGTCCGCGGGCGGTACTTGGGCTCCTTGCCACACCCGCAGGCCGATCGCCCCTCGTAGCGCAGCCCTTCCCCCAACACCGCAGCCGCCACAGACCACCCGCGAACATCACGCCTGGGCGGAGGGGCGAAGTCATGACCAGCGCAAATGAGGGGTCGAGCGCAGTTTGGGCACAGGTGCTCCCGCTGCGGATAGCCATGCCGCTTGAAGCTGACACGGCACGAGACGCACGCGTAGTGCAGCTTGTAGTAGGTCATGGCGTAGAAGCACACCGAGCCACCGTACCGAGCGGCCCCTCAGGCAGACCACCCGTTTCGAGTGGCCAACGGTCCACCATCAGAAACGGCGTCTAAGGAGCCGCATGTACCCCCCGCCCCGAACCCCACTCGTCCGCCGCTGCAGATCCGCCGTGGTGCGCCTCCTCGCTCTGGCGCTCACCGCCACGGCCGCGCTCCTGTTCGCCGGGGCCACCCCGGCGCAGGCAGTGACCAGCCGTCAGATAGCAGTGCCCACCGCCCCCATGGGCTGGGCGTCCTGGAACGCCTTCGCCGCGAAGGTCGACCACAACGTCATCAAGCGGCAGGTCGACGCGTTCGTGGCGGCGGGGATGCCCGAGGCGGGCTACGAGTACATCAACATCGACGAGGGCTGGTGGCAGGGCACCCGGGACGGCGCCGGCAACATCACCGTCGACGAGGCGGAGTGGCCGGGCGGCATGAAGGCCATCGCCGACTACATCCACAGCAAGGGACTCAAGGCCGGCATCTACACCGACGCCGGCAGGGACGGCTGCGGCTACTACTTCCCGACCGGCCGCCCCGCCGCACCGGGTTCGGGCAGCGAGGGCCACTACGAGCAGGACATGACGCAGTTCTCGAAGTGGGGCTTCGACTTCGTCAAGGTCGACTGGTGCGGCGGTGACGCCGAGGGCCTCGACCCGAAGACGACCTACCAGGCGATCAGCGAAGCCGTGGCCGCCGCGACCGCGACCACCGGTCGCCCGCTCGCCCTCTCCCTGTGCAACTGGGGCTACTCCAACCCCTGGAACTGGGCCCCGGGCATGGGCCCGATGTGGCGCACGAACACCGACATCTTCTTCCACGGCGGCACACCGTCCTACGGCAACGTCCTGACCGCCTTCGACCGCAACATCCACCCCACGGCCCAGCACACCGGCTCCTACAACGACCCCGACATGATGGTCGTCGGCATGAACGGCCTGACCGCCGCCCAGAGCCGCTCCCACATGAACCTGTGGGCGATCTCAGGCGCCCCGCTGCTCGCCGGCCTCGACCTGACCACCCTCACCCCGGAGACGACGAGCATCCTCACCAACCCCGAGGTCATCGCCGTCGACCAGGACCCGCGCGGCCTCCAGGGCGTCGAGGTCGCCGAGGACACCACCGGCCTCCAGGTGTACGGCAAGGTCCTGTCCGGCAGCGGCAACCGCGCCGTCGTCCTGCTGAACCGCACGTCGAGCACGCAGAACATGACCGTCCGCTGGTCCGACCTCGGCCTGACGAACGCCCCGGCGACCGTCCGTGACCTGTGGGCCCGCCAGAACGTCGCCACCACCGGCACCAGTTACACCACCGGCGTCCCGGCGAACGGCTCGGTGATCCTCACGGTCACCGGCGGCACCGAACAGTCCGCGAGCACCTACAGCGGCACGTCGAACTTCTCCGGCGTGGCCGCCGCGAGCGCCGGTCTGAAGACGGTCGAGGTCTCCTACACCAACAACACCTCCGCGGCCCGGACCGCCACCCTCACCGTCAACGGCCAGACCTCCACCAAGGTCTCCTTCCCGCCGACCGGTTCGAGCGCGGGCAACATCTCCGTCAACGTCTCCCTCGCCAAGGGCAGCACCAACACGATCGCCTTCTCCGGCGCCCCGACCCTCGACGGCATCGTCGTACGGCCGCTGCCCGGCAAGAACGGCACGCTGATCACCGGTACCGGATCCGGCCGTTGCGCCGACATCAACGACAACACCATCGCCAACGGCACCGACGCCCAGCTGTGGGACTGCACCGCTGGTCAGAACCAGGTCTGGCAGTACGACAGCACCCGCAAGGAACTCGTCGTCTACGGCAACAAGTGCCTCGACGCCTACAACCGTGGCACCACCAACGGCACCCGCGTCGTCATCTGGGACTGCAACGGCCAGAACAACCAGAAGTGGAACATCAACAGCGACGGCACCCTCACCAACGTCAACGCCGGGCTCTGCCTCGACGCATACGGCGCGGCCACGGCCAACGGCACGAAACTGGTGCTCTGGACGTGCAACGGCCAGAACAACCAGAAGTGGACGGTGAGCTAGCCCGGCCCTGGGCGAGACAAAGGACTCCGCCTCGAACCCCTTCGACGTCGTTCAGGAATTGGTCCGTGATGCTCACCGCGACGTCAACTCCCTTTCGGGCATTGGAGTGTGGTGCAGGTCGAATGCCGGGGACTCGGAGCGGATCCGGGGCAGGGTGAGGAAGTTGTGACGCGGGGGAGGGCAAGAGGTCGCCCATTCCAGGGAACGGCCGTATCCCCACGGGTCGTCGACCTCGACCTTCTTGCCGTATTTCGCGGTCTTCCAGACGTTGTAGGAGAACGGCAGGAGCGAGGCGCCGAGTACGAACGAGAAGACGGTCGAGAGGGTGTTGAGCGTCGTGAGTCCTTCCACGGCCAGATAGTCGGGAATGCGGCGCTGCATACCGTTCACACCCAGCCAGTGCTGGACCAGGAAGGTGCCGTGGAAGCCGACGAACAGCGTCCAGAACGTCATCTTGCCCAGGCGCTCGTCCAGCATCCTGCCCGTGAACTTCGGCCACCAGAAGTGGAATCCGGAGAACATCGCGAACACCACCGTGCCGAAGATGACGTAATGGAAGTGGGCCACCACGAAATAGGAATCGGAGACGTGGAAGTCCAGCGGCGGTGAGGCGAGCATGACTCCCGTGAGGCCGCCGAAGACGAAGGTGACGAGGAATCCCAGGGCCCAGAGCATCGGTGTCTCGAAGGACAACGAGCCCTTCCACATCGTTCCGATCCAGTTGAAGAACTTCACGCCCGTCGGCACGGCGATGAGGAACGTCATGAAGGCGAAGAACGGCAACAGCACACCGCCGGTGACATACATGTGGTGCGCCCACACCGTCACGGACAGACCCGCGATGGCGATGGTCGCCGCGATCAGACCCATGTAGCCGAACATCGGCTTGCGGGAGAAGACCGGGATGACCTCACTGATGATGCCGAAGAACGGCAGCGCGATGATGTACACCTCCGGATGGCCGAAGAACCAGAAGAGGTGCTGCCACAGCAGCGCCCCGCCGTTCGCCGCGTCGAAGATCTGCGCGCCGAACTTCCGGTCCGCCTCCAGCGCGAACAGCGCCGCCGCGAGGACCGGGAAGGCCAGCAGCACCAGCACACCGGTCAGCAGCACGTTCCAGGTGAAGATCGGCATGCGGAACATGGTCATGCCGGGCGCGCGCATGCAGATGATCGTGGTGATGAAGTTGACCGAACCGAGAATCGTGCCGAAGCCGGAGAACGCCAAGCCCATGATCCACATGTCGGCGCCCGCCCCGGGGCTGCGGACGGCATCGGACAGCGGGGCGTAGGCGAACCAGCCGAAGTCGGCCGCGCCGTCCGGGGTGAGGAAGCCGCCGACCGCGATGAGCGAGCCGAACAGGTAGAGCCAGTAGGCGAACATGTTCAGCCGGGGGAACGCCACGTCCGGCGCGCCGATCTGCAGCGGCATGATCCAGTTCGCGAAGCCGGCGAACAGCGGCGTCGCGAACATCAGCAGCATGATCGTGCCGTGCATCGTGAACGCCTGGTTGAACTGCTCGTTCGACATGATCTGCAGACCCGGCCGGGCGAGCTCGGCGCGCATGAACAGCGCCATCACGCCACCGAGGCAGAAGAACGCGAACGACGTGACCAAGTAGAGCGTTCCGATCGTCTTGTGATCCGTGGTGGTCAGCCACTGAACGGCTCGGGCGCCCCTGATGTCTCTGATCCTCTTCACGCCCCGCCTGTGTCCGCGGCCCACCCGGACGTCACACTCAAGAGACGCGACAAGAATCACGGAAACGGGTGTGACGATCCGGCGGGTGCCGGACACGAACGGAACATGAGCAACGACGAGATCTTCGCCGCTGCCTATCGCGAGCACTACTGGGCGGTCAGCCGCTATGTCGCGCGGCGACTGGACGGGCGCACGAGTGAGGTCGAGGAAGTGGTGGCGGAGGTGTTCACCGTCGCCTGGCGACGCCGTGCGGACCTGCCGACCGCCCCGCTGCCCTGGCTGTACGGCGTGGCACGCAACTGCCTGGCGAACGCGGTACGCGGCTACGGGCGCCGCCGGCGGCTGGTCGACCGGCTCGGCCACGACGAGAGCGCGCACGGCCGGCACATCGTGGACAGCCCGGACACCGAGGCGCCGGGCGCCTGGGTGCACGAGGCGCTGAACCGGCTGTCCCCGGCCGACCAGGAGGTACTGCGGCTGACGGCATGGGAGGAACTGGCCGTTGAGGAGGTCGCCGTGGCCCTCGGCTGCGGCAGGCGGGCCGCGGCCATGCGGCTGCACCGGGCCCGGCGCCGGCTCAGAGCCGAGATCGACCGTATGTGCCCGCCGACCGTGTCCAAGGAACGAAGCCATGGCTGACGAACTCGAACTGCTGCGCCACGCCAACCCCGTCCCGGTCGACGGCCCCCACTTCGGCGAAGGCCCCCTCGACCACCGAGCCGAACGGCACCTCGACCGCCTCCTGCGCGAACGCCCCACCGCGTCCGCGTCCACCGCGTCCAGCACATCCGAGCCCGCCCTGACCGCGTCCACCACGTCCGCGCCCTCCCCGCCGCGCCGCCGTACCCGGTCGGCCTGGGGCCTCGCGGCCACCGCCGTCGTCGCCGCGCTCGTGTCGGCGCTGCTGTTCACCGACCAGACGACCGCCCCCGCGGTCGCCGCACCCCGCCCGCTGCTCGTGCGGGCCGACTCCACCCCCGTACCCCTGAGCACCCTGGCCGAGCGGGCCCGGGCGGCCGCGGCCGGCGGGACGCCGAAGCTGCGCAAAGGCACGCACGTGCAGTCGTGGAGCCTGGGCATGAGCGACGACGAGCCGCCGATCACGCTTCCCGAGGAGCGCGTCGTGCGCTGGCACGCCGACGACAGCCACACGGAGATCGTCGTGGCGACCGACCCCCGTCACCCGGACCGACCGGTCCTCGGCGGCGAAGGGAAACTCGTCGAGGACGGCCACGTCCTCAGCAGGCAGACCTACCCGCCCAGTTGGAGCGACGCCCCGCCGCAGTCGCCGCCACCCACCGACGTCGCAGGTCTGCGCGCCTACCTCCAGGAGGCCGCGTACAGCAGGACGGCGCTGAACACCGGCGAACTCCTCGACACCGTCGCGACGCTGCTCGACACCTGGACCCTCGGCGCCCGCGAGTCGGCCACGCTCGCGCGGCTCCTCGCGGGCACCGAGGGGCTCAGGCCGCTCGGGCAGGTGACGGACCGGCTCGGACGGCGTGGACAGGCGTATGTGTACGAGGGGTCCGGCTCCCGCCGGATGCTGATCATGGACCTGGTCACCGGGGCCGTACTCGGGCTGGAGACCACCTTCAGGACGGCGGAGCCGGAGTACGGCGTCAAGGCCGGCGACGTGATGTCGTACAGGGCGTGGATGCGCTGACCCGGCGGCGTCACACGAGAAGCTCCGTGGGCGGCCCGCCGTCATCGCTCTCGCAGGCGTCGCCGGTCCTGTTCGTCCCAGGCGCGGGTGTCGCGCGGTGTCGCATAGGGCTCGTCGTCGGGCGGGTGGCCGCCGGCGATGGCGCGCTGGCGCACGGCCTCCGCGTCGAACTCCAGGCCGAGCAGGATGGCCAGGTTGCCGACCCACAGCCAGACCAGGAAGACGATCACGCCCGCCATGGTGCCGTAGGTCTTGTTGTAGGAGGCGAAGTTGGCGACGTAGAACGCGAAGCCGGCGGAGGCCACCAGCCAGATCACCAGGGCGAGGAAGCTGCCCGGAGTGATCCAGCGGAAGCCGCGCACCTTGGCGTTCGGGGTCGCCCAGTACAGGATCGCGATCATGGTGGTCACGAGCACGGCCAGGACCGGCCACTTGGCGATGCCCCAGACCGTCAGGGCCGTGTCGCCGATGCCCAGGGTGGAGCCGACCTGCCGGGCCAGGGAGCCGGTGAAGACGACGATCAGCGCGCTGAGCACGGCCAGCACCATGAGGGCGACGGTCACGCCGAGCCGGATCGGGAGGATCTTCCACGCCGGGCGTCCCTCCGGCATGTCGTAGACGGCGTTCGAGGTGCGGATGAAGGCCGCGACATAGCCGGAGGCCGACCACAGAGCGAGGACCAGGCCGACGACGGCCATGACGGAGCCCAACCCGTCGTTGCCCTGCAACTGCTCCACCGCGCGCGTGAGGATGTCGCGGGCCGAGCCGGGCGCGAGCTCGTTGATGTTCTCCAGGACCTTGTCGGTGGCCGACCTGCCGGCCAGACCGATCAGGGACACCAGCACCAGCAGCGCCGGGAACAGCGACAGCACGCTGTAGTAGGTCAGCGCCGCCGCGCGGTCGGTCAGCTCGTCGTCCTTGAACACCCGCAGGGTGCCCTTCAGCGCCGCGCCCCACGACCGCTTCGGCAACTCGGTCGGTGAGTCCGGCGCCCGCTGCTCCACCTGCGGATCCGGGCCGTAGCTCCGGGGCTCCGGATCGTGCGGCGTCTGCTGATCCCTGTGCCTGGATCTGAGTAGTCGGGTCATGGCCCCCGGGTATCCGGCCCTGCCCCGCTCAAGCGCGATCCGCGCGTGCGTCCGGGGCGGGCAGTGGAAAATCCGGCGACGGTTCCGATGCGGACTGTTACCGTCGAGCTCATGAAGGTCATCAGGCACAGTCACACCGCAGCCGCGCGAGCGCCCCGCTCCACGGCTGCCGACGCCTGACCCCACCCCTCCCGGCGGCCGGAAACGGACCGCCGGTGTACGTGCGCCTTCTCCCTCCCTCGCACCCCGTGCCGCGGCTCTTTCCGGTCCCCACGACCGAAGGAACCCCGATGGACACGACGCCGACCATGAAGAGCACGACGAGTACGACGAGCTCGATGGACACCGACCGGATCGTCCGCACCTTCACCGACTACTTCCGTGAGCGCGGACACGAACTCCTCACCGGCGACACCCTCCTGCCGCCACCCGCCGACCCCGTGCTCTTCACCACCTCGGGCATGCACCCCCTCACGCCCTACCTCGAAGGCCGCCCGCATCCACGGGGACGACGCCTGGCCGGCGTCCAGCGCTGTCTGCGCACCACCGACCTCGACGAGGTCGGCGACCGCACCCATCTGACCGTGTTCGAGATGCTCGGCTCCTGGTCCCTGGGCGACTACGGCCATACCCGGAGCCTGCGTTGGGGACATGAGCTGCTGCGCGACGGATTCGGCGTCCCACCGGAGCGGATGTACGCCACCGTCTTCGGCGGCGACGACCAGGTCGGCCCCGACGACGAGTCGTCGGACACCTGGCGCGAGTTGGGCGTGCCCGTGGAGCCGACCGGCGACGACAACTGGTGGTCCCACGCCCCCGTGGGCCTGTGCGGCCCCGACTCGGAGATCTTCGTATGGACCGGCGACCCCGGCACCCCGCCCCAGGGCAGCCCGACCACCGACCCACGCTGGGTGGAGGTGTGGAACCACGTGAGCATGCGCTACCGCCGCCTCGAGGACGGCAGCCTCCAGCCCCTCCGACAGCCCAACGTCGACACGGGCATGGGACTCGAACGCCTCGCCACGATCCTCCAGGGCCACGACTCCGTCTACGACAGCGACCTCTTCGAACCCTGGATGCGGCTCGTGCCACCGCTGTGGAACCTGGACGAGCCGTCGCTGCGCCTGGTCTGCGACCACCTGCGCTCCGCCGTCGCCGTGATCGGGGACGGCGTACGGCCGTCCAACACCGGACGCGGCTACGTCCTGCGCCGGCTGACCCGCCGCGCCCTCACCACGCTCTGGCGCGACGATCCCTCACGCACCCTGTCCGACCTGCCGGCCGAACTCCTCGGGCACACCCTGGACCGCTTCCGGCAACCCGGTGGGGCGGACCTGGTGCGCGAGGTGCTGCTGGACGAGGAGCGGCGGTTCGGCGGGCTCCTGGAGCGGGGGCGTCGCGTCCTGGGCAGGTCGCGGTTCGAGGGTCCGCTGAGCGAGGAGGACTACCGGTACCTCCATGACACCCATGGACTGCCCCGCGACCTCGTCATGACGCTCCGCACGCCCTGACGTCGGGAAGGTCCAGGTCGGCCACCCGCTGACCTGGACCTTCGCTGATTCCTACTCGTCCCACGCCTCGATCATGATCTGCCGGGAGATCTTGCCGTCGCGCAGCGTGATCATCGACTCGGACATGACGCGCACCCCGTCCGCGTACTCGCAGGACTCGCTGTAGGCCGCGCGGTCACCCTGGACCACGCATCCCTCCAGCTTGTGCGTCATGTCGCGGTTGTAGACGTCGGTGAGCATGTCGGCGATCTCGTCCCGGCCGTGCAGCACCTTCGGGTGGCTGGGCTGGGCGTTGCGGTTGACGACGCGTATCTCCGCGTCGTCCGTGTACAGCGACAGAAGTGTCTCGGGGGTGCGTCCTTCCACGGCCCGGCGCAGTGTGTCGGTGTCGAACGACGGGCGTGCAGCAGTGCCCATGGTGACCTCCTCCGAGGCCCGCGGCATGGACAGGGGGCGGCCGCGAGGGCCTCACCTTCGAGCGTCCTCCGCCGCGCCGGGGCAGGCAAGCGCAGCGCGAGCGCTGGGCCTGGTGGGTGAGTGCCGCCGGGCAGCCGTGTCCGGTGGCGGACGCCCGCGTTGCTGAGGACATGATCTCAACACGACGTATCGTCGCGGCCGTTGGTCTCGCCGCCGGTCTCACCGGCCTCACCGCGCCCGTGGCGCAGGCCGCCGAAGTGGACGCCCCGATCGCCGGCCGGATCGATCCGGTCGGCACGCTCGACACGCTCGCCGCGAGCGGCATCCCCGAGCGGCACAAGCACCGGGTCCCCCCGGTCTCCCAGCACCTGAGCCACCTCGACCAGGTCAAGGGCCTGAGTCGGCTCGGCTAGGTCGCTTCCCTCACTCCCTTGACCGTTTCCCTCCTCCAAGGGGCCGTCGGATCGATCCGGCGGCCCCTTGAACGTGTGCCGAGAGTGACGTGCCGTCTACCCGGCGCTGTGCAGGAAGTGGAAGCCGGGCCGGGGGTGCATCAGGAAGTCGTGGTGCGAGATGTTCCACGCGTACGCCCCCGCCAGCGCGAACAGCACCCGGTCCCCGGCCCTCAGCCCGGGCGCCGGGACCCGCCGGGCCAGGACGTCCTTCGGGGTGCACAGCTGCCCGGCCAGCGTGACCCGGTCACTCTCCGCGGCCGGGCGTGGCCAGGGGTGCGGCCAGGCGTCCACCGGCAGGACGGAACACGGCTGGTCGTGCCCCTTGGTCGCCGGGGTCCGCAGATGGTGCGTGCCGCCCCGTACGACGGCGAACTCCTCGCCGTGGCTGTGCTTCACATCCAGCACCTCGGTGGCGTACCAGCCGCAGTACGCCGTGAGCGCCCGCCCCGGTTCGATGCGCAGGGTCAGCTCCGGGTGCCGCTCGGTGAGCCGGGCGAGTCCCTCGCCGTAGGCCTTCCAGTCGAAGCGGCGCTCCGGGTCGCCGTAGTCGACGTGCATACCGCCGCCGACGTTCACCTCGCCGAGCCGGACCCCGAGGCCCGTCGCCCAGGCCACGACGGACTCGGCGACCGCCACCTGCGCCGGTGCTTCCAGTCCGCTGGCCAAGTGGGCGTGCACACCGCGCAGTTCGAGCTGCGGATACGTGCCGTCCGTCAGCGCCGCGATCACCGGCGCGGCCTGCTCCGGATCCATGCCGAACGGGGTCGGCCGGCCGCCCATCGCGAGCGAGCTGCCCGCCAACGAACCGTCGGCCACCGGCAGGTTGACGCGCGGCAGCACCGCAACCCGCCGCCCGGGCGCCACGCGCCGCGCCAGCTCGGCCAGCATCCGCAGCTCGTACCCGCTCTCCACGTGAAAACGCTCGGTGCCCGCTGCCAGCGCTGCCGTCACCTCCTCGGGCGTCTTGCCCGGACCGCCGAAAGCCAGCGGGCGTCCCGGCACCGCCCCGGCGACATGGGCGAGTTCGCCACCCGAGGAGACTTCGTAGCCGTCGACGTACGGGCCGAGCGCGGCGAGGATCTCCGGCTCCGGGTTGGCCTTGGCGGCGTAGTACAGCTCGACCCGCTCGGGCAGGGCGTCCCGGACGGCGGACGCGTGGTCGCGCAATGCGGCCAAGTCGTAGACGTACGCGGGCAGTTCGGTGGACGGCAGGGACCGGACCCGGTCGTGGACAGCGGGCGTCGGTCGGGTCATCGGGTGCCTCCGGTCGTGTCGCGCTGGATGTCCTCGGCGAGCGGTGACGGCAGCCGGACGTAGCCCGCCTCCCGGTCGGCCTTGCGCTCCCAGCGGGTGAGGAGGTTGGCCTTGGCGGGCAGCGGCACCCCGGCGAGCAGGGCGGCCAGCCGGGGCGGGCAGCCGAACCGCTCGGAGTACGCCCGCAGCGTGTCGCGGACCCGGCCCCACAGCGCGGCCTCCGCCCGCGGGTGCAGGTCGGCCAGCGCGGCCAGCATCTCGGCGACATGGTTGACCAGCAGGCAGTACACGACGCGGTCCCAGCCGCGCTGCGCGTCGTACGTCATGGGCCCCGCGACCTCGGGCGGCAGCGCGCCGAGGGTGTCCTGGTGGTGGTCGGGGACCAGCTTGGTGCCCTCCAGGTCGCGGAAGAGGACCTGGGCGGGCCGGCCGTCGCCGTCGACGCAGATCAGGACGTTCTGGAGGTGGGGTTCCAGGACCAGTCCGTGGTCGAAGTAGGCGGCCAGCACGGGCGGGAGCAGCAGGTCCAGATAGGCCGACCACCAGTCGAGGGCCGTCTGTTCGTCCGCCCCGGCGAGGAGATGGGAGAGGTGGGCGGGGCCGGTCGGGTACTCGTCGGCGACGGCCGCCGCCAGCAGGGGAGTGGTGCCCGGTGCCAGTCGCCGGGGGAGTCCCTCGCGGACGATGACGCCGAAGCCCTCCAGCAGCGCGCGGTCCGGTGTGCCGTCGGCGCCGGGGAGGGCGAGCGTGCGGTAGGCGGGCTCGCGGAGCATGTCGTTGCCGGGGAAGCGCTCGGCCAGGTCGGCGAGTGCCGGGGCCAGGACGCGGGTGAGGGCGACGGCGCCGGACAGCTCGTAACTGCTGTTCTTGCGCAGGCAGTTGGTGATCCGCACGTTCAGGCTGAACTTCAGGAACGTCTCCCCGTCGTACAGCGTGCGCACCGACGCGGTGGCGGAGAACGGCCGTCCGCCCGGCCCCAGGTCCAGGACGTCGCCGCGCTCCAGCGCGGCAGCGAGCAGCGGGTGCTCGCGGAGCGTCTCGTACTGCCAGGGGTGCGCGGGCAGCAGGCGGTAGCCGTCCGGGACGTCCGTGCGCTGCCGGTCCAGCGCGGCGACGGCCGCCGGGTCGGCGTACTCCTCGGCGATCAGCTCGGCGCGGACGGCGAGATGCCGCAGCGGGAAGGAGGCGGCGGACTCCGGGGCGTACGCGGACCAGGCGCGCGGGTCGCCCGTGCGGGCCTTCGGCGTGGGATGGAAGCGGTGGCCGAAGACAAGGGACTGCTCGGACCTCATGTAGGCGGACAGACGGTCGTCCGTGGGGCCGGCCGGCCGTGGGCCGGCGAGGGCCGTGTCGACGGCCTCGTGGCTGGAGGCGATCTGCTCCAGGAACTCCTCGTTGCGCACGCCGGTCCGCAGTGCCAGCTCGTCGTGGGTGTACTCGGCGAGGCGCCGCCAGTCCGCCGCGTGCCACGCGCCGTCCCGCTGTTCCTCCACCGGCCCGGTGAACCGGTGCGCGCCGAGCAGCGAGGTGCGGCGCAGCGCGACCCGCAGCAGGACCCCGCGGCGGGGCAGCCGCAGCAGCAGCCGGCCGTCCGTGACGACGGACTGGTGCTCGGGCGCCGACACCTCGCGCAGCAGACAGTTCAGGAGGGTGTGGGCCACCGCCTCGTCGGCGGTGGGCAGACCGGCGCGGGCGACGGGGGTACGGCCCTGCTCGTGGAGCGAGTCGGTCAGGGAGGGCATCAGTGGCTCCAGCGGGTGCGCAAGTGCAGTGTGGGGAGGAGGGCGGCGGTGACGGCGGCGGCCGCACCGCCGATCAGCACGGGTGCGGTCGGCCCGTAGCGGACGCTGCCTGCCGCCGCGGTCACGCCGGCGGCGACCGCGCCGGCCTTGGAGAAGAGCTCCAGGGACCCGAACATCCGGCCCGGCGAGCGGCCTTTGGCGCAGTCGGCGGCCAGCACCGACAGACAGACCAGGCCGAGCGTGAGACCCGCACCCAGCAGCAGCCGTACGGCGACCAGCGCGGGCAGCGAGTCGGCGATCCCGTGACCGGCGAGTCCGAGCGCGATACAGGCGAAGCCGAGCGCGAGCCCGGCCCGCGGACGGTCCCGGAAGACGGAGTGCACCGTCAGCGCGGACACCAGGTAGCACAGATGGGGCAGGGCGAAGAGGACGCCGGTCACGGTCGGCGAGGTCCCGGGGAGCCGGTCGTCGACCAGTTCGATCAGATACGGAAAGGAGATGACCGTGGAGAACACGAAGGTGAACTCCAGCGCGTACAGGCCTCTGAGCGACACCCGCGCAGGCGCCTCGGTCACGGCGGTCTCGGGCTCGCGCCGCGGCTGCCCGGCCGGCTGTCCGGCCGGAGTCGGTTCCGGCAGCGCGGCCAGCAGCAGGGCCGCCGTCAGCGGCAGTACGGCGAGCAGGGCGTACTGCCGGTGCGGCGACAGCCAGCCCGACAGCGAACCCACCACGATCGGCGCGGCGACCAGCGCGGCCCGTGCGCTGCCCTGCATCAGGGTGAGCGCCCTGGACAGGGCCGGACCCTCCAGGGCCGCGCCCAGATAGCCGTTGGACGCGGCGAACGTACCGCCGAGGATGCCCTGGAGGACCAGCGCCACCGTGAACGTGGCCAGCGAGTCGGCCCAGCCCGCCAGCAGGAAGGACACGGCCAGCCCCAACTGGGCGCGCAGCAGCAGCCGTTTACGGCCGAAGCGGTCCGCGAGCCGCCCCCACAGCGGTGCCCCGAGCGCACCGAACACCGTCGGCACGACATAGAGCACACCGGCCCACCGAGCCTCCCGGTCGCCCAGCCCCGGCAGGATCTCGGTGAGATACGGCGGCAGCCCGAGCGCGGCGAACGACGCCACGAAGTAGCAGCCCGCCACCGCGTGCACCTGCCCGCGCCCGAACCCCGACCTCGGGATCCGCAGTGCCTGCGCGCTCATGCCGAACTCCCCGGAGAAAGCAGATAGTTGGGTCCGCACGTGTAGTGCTTGTTGATGTCGGCGGCGCCCGACCGCTCCTTGGACAGCAGCGTCCCGGCCGACACCATCGCCTTCACCGGCAGCTCCGCCGCGTCCAGCACACGGGCGCGCAGCACGTCCGCCGCGTCGCCGCCGAGCCGGTCGACGGCCTGCGTCAGCCGGACCCGGACGAGATCCAGCAGCGCCCGCCGGTACCGGGGCAGCCCGAACGCGTAGGCGCCCGCACACAGATGCACGGTGATGGTGGTGAACACATCGGCGACCGGACCGTCGTCCGTACCGAGGATCCGCGTGTCGTCGAAGGCCCACGGCCCCGGCAGCCGGGCGTCCAGCCGCGCGGTGTTGACGCGCGGCCCGTCGTTGTCCTTGAACAGCAGCCGCAGACTGCCCGGCCGCAGTACCAGCGAGACGTTCTGCTGGTGCGACTCCAGGGCGATGCCATAGCCGAACAGGGTGGTCTGCCAGTCGAACAGCAGGGTGAGGGCCGCGTCCAGCAGGGCGAGCGGATCGCCGCCGTAGAAACGGTCGGCGAGCGTGTCGATCACCAGACGCCCGTCAGGCGCCTCGGCCGTCAGCGCCGCCAGCGGCACCACCGTGCAGTCCTCCAGCCCGGCCGGGTAGCGCCGGCACAGCACGGCCAGCAGCTCGTGCCCGGCATGGGCATAGGTCGTCTCGTCGGCGTGCAGGACCGTCTCCCGGAAGCGGGGCTCGCGGGCGATCACCGCTTCCAGCAGCCGCTGGCCCACGGCTCCGTCGACGAGCGTGCCGGGCTTGATGGTCCGCTTGTTGCGCAGCCCCAACGTCGCGGTGGCCAGCGGGAGTTTGAGGTGCACGGAAGGATCGGCGACGGTGGCCACGGTCCGCATGGACAGCGTCGGTACGACGTTCAGGCAGGCCCGGTCGGCCAGTACGGCCCCGCCGGGCAGGGCGTCGACGGTGAGCGGATGCACGGGCAGCGTCACATGCGTGTCCCGCAGACCGGTCAGGCCCAGCACGTCGGGTGTCGGCCAGAACTCCGGCAGCTTGCCCGCCAGGACGACCTCGTCCCGGGGCGCGGCGAGCCAGCGCAGCGCGAAGCGCTGGCCGAACTCCGGGGCGTACGCGCGCAGTTGATCCTCTTTCAGTCCCGAACGGCCACGTGCCGTCGGGTACACGGGGTGGTCGTGGCGGGCGGCGAGCGTGTCGTACGCCAGGCTGCCGCCGAGGCCGGGCTCGTCCGTGAGCCGGGCCATGACCTCCGCCTTGGTCGCCGCGTGCAGCCGCAGGGTCTCCAGCGTCTGACGGCACTCCTCGGCGAACGCGTCGAAGCCGCCCCGGTCCTCGGGATCGGCGAGCTCGCGCAGCGCGCCCAGCACACTCTCGTACGAGGTCAGCTCCGCGCCGTCCGACTCGCGTACGAGGACGGGCCGCCGGGCGGCGTACACGCACTGGAAGCCGTCCTCGGTGACCGGGAGCAGCAGGGCGTCCTCTCCCGTGGAGAGCCGCAGCCACGGACCGTCCTGCTCATGGACGGCAGTGCTCCGGGTGCGCAGGCCGACCACGTCCTCGCGCAGGAGGGCGCTCAGCACACGGGTGAGGAGTTCCGCCTCCGAGGTGTCCGTCGCGGTCACGGCTGGATCTCCCAGCGCCGTTCGGCGAGGAAGTCGGCCACCGCGCGGTCCACGGCCGGCTGGTCGGTGCCGGTGGCCCGCAGGACGCCGAGGTAGTCCCGGTTGGTGCGGTACAGCTCGTGCCGCTCACCCACCGCACGCAGCGGACGGTACGTGAGATGGACGCCGTCGACGTCCACTTCGGTGGCCGCGGGGGCGCCGACCAGGACGCCCGCGCGGTCGGCGCACGGGTACTCCAGACGGGCCGCGCCGTCCCTGCGGGCGCCCAGGTCGGCCGGGAGCGGCTCGCCGAGGTGGGTGCGCAGGATGTGCTCGAAGAGCGGGATCCGAAGCAGCCGGGCCAGCAGCAGGTCGCACTGGTCGCCGATGGCACGGTAGTTGACCTCGATGATCCGCGCCCGCCCCTCGTGCACCACGAACTCGGTGTGACACGCCCCGAACCCGACGCCCAGCGCGTCCAGCTGCTCCAGGACCTGCGCGACGACCGGCTCGGGGTGGGCGGGGACGAAGGTGAGGCGTTCCTCGATGAAGTACGGCGGCGGCGACAGCTCGGTGTGGAAGCCGCCCAGGACATGCCGGACCTGCCCGTCGCCGAGGGTCTCCAGGGTGAACAGGTCGCCTGGCAGGTACTCCTCGACGACCAGGACGGCGCCCGGACGGCGGCCCAGGATCTCCTTGGTGTGGGTCACCAGCTCCTCCGGGTCGTGCACGAGGACGACGTCCTCGCTGGCCACGCCCTCGCGCGGTTTGACGACACACGGGTACGGGGCATCGCCCGGCGCGACCGGTTCGGTCAGCTCGGCCGACCACACGGTGTCCACGCCGGCCGCGGCGAGCCGGCGCCGCATCTCGGCCTTGTCCTTGCAGCGCAGGGTGGCCCGCCAGTCCTTGCCGGGGAGTCCGAAGTAGGCGGCGGCCAGGGCGGCCTGGGTCTGGAGGTGGTCGCTGTTGGTGAAGACGGCGTCGGGCTCGTGGTGCGTCGAGACGCGGGTGATCACGGCCCGGAAGTCACGGACGTCGCACTCCAGGATCTCGACGTCAGGGTGGAAGCGGCGGTGGGCGTCGGGCTGGTCGGTGAGGACGGTGACGTCCACGCCCAGCCGGGCCGCCGCGGGCAGGAAGCCCTCGGTCACGGCGTCGGTCGGGTTGAGGGCGAGCAGGTACAGGCGCATGCCGGATGAGCAACTTCCGCTAGCGGGTGGGGGGGTTGAGGGGCGGACCGGGCCGGTCGAGCACGGCCCGCCCCTGAAGGGGAAGCGGCGGTTACTTCGCCGGGAGCTCCACGCCGGTGGCCTTCGCCACGTCCTTGAGCATCTCCTCGGCGGCCTGGACACCGATGCCGGACATCCACGTCTCGTCCGGGACCTCGAAGACCTTGCCGTCCTTCACGGCCGGGAGGTCCTTCCACACCGGGTTGGAGACGACCTGCTTCTTCTGGGTCTTGTCCTCGGCGTCGGCGGCGGTGACGAAGATCAGGTCGGCGTCGGCCTGGTCGATCTCCTCCGGGCTGACGTCCTTCATCGTGACCTCGGGGTCGTTCGAGATCTGCGACTTGGGCCGCTGGAAGCCGATGTCGTTCAGGACGACACCGCTGTAGGAGTTGGTCTGGTACAGACGGGTCGGACCGGCGATGAAGCGGACCACGGACACGGTCGGCATGGTGCCGCCGTCCTTCTTCTTGATCGCCTCACCGAGCGCCTTGGCCTGCGTCTCGTACTCCTTCAGCTTGTCCGCGGCCTCCTTCTCCAGACCCAGCGCCTCGGCGTGGACCTTCAGGTTCTCCTTCCAGACACCGCCGGTGGTCTCGGTGAAGACGGTCGGGGCGATGGCGCTGAGCTTGTCGTAGACCTTCTCGTGCCGGACCTTGGAGGACAGGATCAGATCGGGCTTGAGCGAGGCGATCTTCTCCAGGTTCGGCTCCAGCAGCGGACCGACGTCGACGGTGTCCTTCAACTCGCCGTCCAGGTACGTCGGGAAGCCGCCCGACGTCTTGAAGTGCGGGGCGACCGCGCCGACCGGGTCGATGCCGAGCAGGGTGACGTCGTCCAGCTCACCGGTGTCGAGCACGACGACCCGCTTCGGCTGGGACGGGATCTTCACGTCGCCCATCACGGTCTTCAGCGTCCGCGGGAAGGCGGAGCTGTCGCCGGCGGCCTTGGCCGTGTCGCTCTCGGTGGAGGAGGAGTCCTCGCTGCCGCAGGCGGCCAGGACGGCCGTACCGAGCACGACGGCGAGCAGCACGGCGATCAGCCGGCCGATTCCGCGCAGGGGAGATCGGTTGAACATGAGGGGTCTTTCTGTGAGTGGGGACGGATCAGGCGGTCGCGGCGGGAGTCCGCCGCACCGCGCTGCTCTTGGGGACGACCAGCGGGGTGCCGGTCTCCGGGTCGGGGATCACCCGGCAGTCCACGTCGAACACGGACTTCACCAGCTCCGCGTCGAGGATGTCGGCCGGGGCGCCGGCGGCGGCGAGACCGCCGTCCTTGAGGACCACCATGTGGTCCGCGTACCGGGCGGCCTGCCCGAGGTCGTGCAGCACCATCACCACGGTGCGGCCCGCCTCGGCGTGCAGCGCGGCCACCAGGTCGAGTACGTCGAGCTGGTGCCGCAGGTCGAGGAAGGTCGTGGGCTCGTCGAGCAGCAGCAGCTCGGTGTCCTGCGCCAACGCCAGTGCGATCCAGGCGCGTTGCCGCTGACCTCCGGAGAGCTGGTCGACCGGGTGGTCGCGCAGGGCAGCGGTACCGGTGCGCTCCAGGGCCTCGTCGACGGCCTTCTGGTCGGCGGTCGACCAGGGACTCAGCAGCCGCTGGTGCGGATACCGGCCCAGCCGCACCAGCGCCTCGACGGTGATCGCCTCCGGTGTCACCGGCTGCTGCGGCAGCAGACCCATCCGCAGCGCCAGCGCCCGCGCCGACATGCGGTGGATGTCGGCACCGTCGAGGGTGACACTGCCCGCGGCCGGCGCGAGCAGCCGGCTCAGGCCCCGCAACAGGGTCGACTTCCCACAGGCGTTGGGCCCGACGATCGCGGTGACGACCCCACCGGGAAGCGTCAGATCGAGCCCACCGACCACGAGGCGGTCGCCGTAGCGCAGATCGAGGCGCTGGGTGGAGAGCTGGTTGGGGTTGGCGGTCATGTGTGGTTCCTGGGGGCCGATGGGATGTTCTTGAGGTCGGGTGACGGAATCGCCCTCAAGGGGCGCGGGGAACTGCGCGACCAGCCACGACGGCGCCGCACTCGCCAGACCACCCCTCGTGGCACCCCGCAAGAGCGCATCCTCATCCCTGGCCCCTCTGAACAGGCGAGCTCTGCCGCAGCATCAACACCAACAGCCAGGGCGCGCCGAGCGTGGCAGTGACCGCCCCGACCGGCAGCCCCTCGACCGGCAACAGGTGCTGCACCACCAGGTCGGAGGCCAGCAACAGCACCGCCCCGGTGAGCCCGGCCAACCCCAGCGACGCGGCGGTCGGCGGCCCCGTGACGAACCGCACGATGTGCGGCACGGCGAGCGCCACGAACGTCACGGGACCGGCGAGCGAGGCGGCCAGCGAGGCCAACACGACGGCCAGGAGCAGCAGTTGCAGCCGCGCGGCGGACGTCCGCAGCCCCAACGCCCCCGCCGAGTCGTCCCCGAGGTCGAGCACAGCCAGCCGCCGGTGCATCACCAGTGCTGCGGCCAGCGCCAGCACCATCGCACCGCCGGCACCCCACACCTCGGTCCACGTCCGCCCGTACACGGAACCCGTGGTCCACTGCAACGCCGACCCGGCGAGCTCCGCGGGAAACCGCACGATCATCAGGTTCACCGCGGCCGCGAGCCCCGCCTGCACGGCGAGCCCGGTGAGCACCAGCCGGGTGACCGCGAGCCCCGAGCGCCAGGCGAACACGCCGAGCAGCAGGGCCGCGAGCAGCCCGCCGCCCAGCGCCCCCACGGGGATCAGCGCCTGCGAGGCACCGGCCGCGATCAGCGCGACCGCGCCCAGCGAGGCGCCGCCGGTCACGCCCATGACGTCGGGGGAGGCCAGCGGGTTGCGGAACAGACGCTGCAGCACGCATCCCGCCACGCCGAGCCCGGCACCGGCGACGATGGCCGCCACCGACCGCGGCGCCCGGAACTCCTGCACCACCAGCACGTCACCCGGATCGCCGAACCCGACCAGCGCTCGCAGCGCCGTAGCGGCCGGCATCGGCATCTCACCCGTCGTCAGGGACACGGTGAGCAGCACGAACAGCAGGGCGGCCCCGGTCGTGGCGAACAGCAGGACGCGGCGCCGGACGCGGGCCCGGGACGTGGACTTCGTCAGCACGGAGACGACGGCGGCGCTCATCGGGCCACCCGCCGGGCCAGCAGCGCAAGCAGCGGGGCGCCCAGGAACGCGGTCACGATGCCGACCTCCAGCTCCGAGGGCCGGATGACCATGCGGCCGAGCACATCCGCCGAGAGCAGCAGCAGCGGGCCGGCGATCAGACAGCCGGGGACCAGCAGCCGGTGGTCGCCGCCGAGCAGCGGCCGTACGAGATGGGGGGCGGCCAGGCCGATGAAGGCGATCGGGCCGGCCACCGCCACGGCCGATCCGGCGAGCAGGACGACCGCGACGCCGCCCGCGAGCCGGATGCGGGCCACCGGCACGCCGAGCGCCTGGGCCGAGTCGTCGCCGAGGGCAAGGGCGTTGAGGGCGGGGGAGACGGCCAGTGCGACGACCAGGCCGAGCAGCAGGGTCGGCAGGACCGGCCACAGGACGTCGAGGGTGCGCCCGGACAGCGATCCGGCCAGCCAGAAGCGGGCCTCGTCCAGGGTGCGCTGGTTCATCAGCATCACGGCCCACGTCCAGGACAGCAGCACGAGTTGGAGCACGGTGCCGCCGAGGGCCAGCCGTACGGGGTCGATGTCCCCGGCGCGGCGGGCCAGCGCCTGCGCGAACAGGGCGGCTGCGGCCGCGCCGGTGAACGCGAACCACACGTACTGGGCGGGGCTGTTGAGCCCCAGGGCGAAGATGGCGACGACGACCGCGAAACCGGCGCCCGCGTTGATGCCGAGCGTGGTCGGCGAGGCGAGGGGATTGCGGGTGATGCCCTGGGCGACGGCTCCGGCGACCCCGAGCGCGGCCCCGACCGCCAGCCCGATGACGGTGCGCGGCAGGCGCAGCCCGGTCACCACCAGGGCCTCGCGCCCGTGAACATCGCCGAGGAGCGCGTCCGCCACCGTGCCCAGGGGTACGGAGCGGGCGCCGAGCGCGAGGCTCAGCGCGGCGCAGAGCACCAGGGCGGCGAGGCCGGTGAGGAAGAGCGGTATGTGCCGGAGGGCACGGAAGGGCACACCGATGGGTGCGCCCCGTTGGGTCGCAGTCACAAGCCGTGAGCTTAGGTTAGGCTTGCTTTATGATTCAACTGCTGTGTGATCACTGTGATGAGCGCGATAGTCGATCACCGACGCCGAGCCCACCTGGCATTTTCGCTTGATCGCGAGTGTAAGGTAAGCCTTGCCTGTCTGGCTTTTCGTTGCAACCGCCCAGGAGCGCCGATGCCCGTGGCCCTCACGCCCCCGCCGCCCGGCGCCGTCGCGCGTACGCTCCGTCACGACTTCACACGGCTGACCGACCTCTGCGACGTGCTGGCCGTGCGGGTCGCCGCACCCGGTGGCGAGGAGACCGGAGCGGGCGTGTCGGCGGCGGAACTGGTGAAGGACGAGTCCGTGCTCGACGCGTTCGTGTCGGCGGAGGCGGCCCGGATTCACGATCGCTACGGGACCGTTCCGCGTCGTGACGTCGCCGCCTCCCGCGCGCTGCACGACTACGCCTGGTCCGTCGCGCTCCTCATGAGCGGGCCCTGGTACCTGGCGCGCCGCGTACCCCGGATCCGGCCCGAGGACCTGCGCCTCGACCTCGCCACGGCCGAGTTCACCCTGACCCCCGGCAGCGACCTCGCCTGCCTGCCCGACGACCCGGCGGCCACGCTCCCGGGTGTGCTGACGGCCCCTCACGAAGAGGCCCTGCGCGCCGAGTTGCGCGCCGCCGTCGCCGATCACATGGGTCCGCTCCTGGACGCGATCGGCCCCGTCGCACGACGCCGCTCACGCGCCCTGTGGGGCATGGTCGCCGACGACCTGGTCTCCGGCATCTGGTACCTCGGCCGAACACTGGGCCGCGAGGACGACGCCGTACGAGCCGCAACCGAACTGCTGCCGAAGAGCGTCGCCCCCTACCCGGGCGGCGCCGACTTCCGCCACCTGACGACCGCCGACGGCCACCGTCACGCGACCCGCACCCGCGCCGGCTGCTGCATGTACTACACGATCCGCCCGACCGAGGCCTGCTCCACCTGCCCCCGCACCTGCGACACGGAGCGACTGCGTCGACTGCGCGGCTGAAACGGCCTTGTCGGCAGCGCCCCGATAGGGGCGCGGGGAACTGCGCGACCAGCCACAACGCAGCCGCAGACGCCCCACAACCCAGCGTGGCACCATCCATAGGCGCCCCACCCGCCGCGGCAGCTCAGTCCGCAGCGCTCAGTCGGCCGTGGCCAGAAACTGAGTGGCCGCCAACTCCGCATACAACGGATCGGATGCCACGAGTTCCCGATGCGTACCCACCGCCCGCACCCGACCCGCGTCCATCACCACGATCCGGTCGGCCATCGTCACCGTCGACAGCCGATGCGCGACGACCAGCACCGTGGTCGTACGCGCGACATCGGCGACCGTGTCCCGCAGCGCCGCCTCGTTCACCGCGTCCAGCTGCGAGGTCGCCTCGTCGAGGAGCAGCAGCCGGGGCCGGCGCAGCAGCGCGCGGGCGATGGCGACACGCTGACGCTCCCCGCCGGACAGCTTGGTGCCGCGATGCCCGACGAGCGTGTCCAGACCGTCGGGCAGCCGCGCGACCAGGCCGTCGAGGCGGGTCGTCTTCAGCACGCGCGTCAGGGCGTCGTCGGCGGCGTCCGGGTTGCCGAGCAGCAGGTTGGCGCGCAGCGAACCCGACAGCACCGGGGCGTCCTGCTCCACATAGCCGATCGCGGACCGCAGCTGTGGCAGCTCCCAGTCCGCGAGGTCCCGGCCGTCGAGCGTGATGGTGCCGGCCTCGGGGTCGTAGAAGCGCTCGATGAGCGAGAAGACGGTGGTCTTTCCCGCGCCCGACGGGCCGACGAACGCGGTCATGCCCTGCGCCGGCACGGCGAACGTCACCCCGTGGTGGACGTACGGCAGATCGTCGGCGTACCGGAATCGGACGTCCTCGAAGGCCAGCGCGGCCGGCTCCGCCCCGTCGGCGGGCAACGACGCGGGCTCGGCGGCCGGTTCGGCGGGCAGCCGCAACGCCTCCTGGATCCTCGCGAGCGCCGCCGAGCCCGTCTGGTACTGCGTGATCGCGCCGACGACCTGCTGGATCGGGGACATCAGATAGAAGACGTAGAGCAGGAACGCGACCAGTGTGCCGACGTCGATCGCCCCGGTCGCCACCCGTGCCCCGCCCACCGCGAGCACCGTGATGAAGGCGATCTGCATGGCGAGCCCGGCGGTGTTGCCGGCCGCCGCCGACCACTTGGCGGCCCGCACGCTCTGCCGCCACGACTCCTCGGCCGCCTCGTGCAGCGTCCGCTCCTCCCGGTGCTCGGCACCCGACGCCTTCACCGTGCGCAGCGCGCCGAGGATCCGTTCCAGTGAGGCACCCATCACCCCGACCGCGTCCTGCGCCTGCCGGCTGGCCCGGTTGATACGCGGCACGATCACGCCGAGGATGGTGCCGGCGGCCAGGATCACACCGAGCGTGACCAGCAGCAGCACCGGATCCACCAGGCCCATCATGGCCACCGTCGCCACGAGGGTGAGCCCTCCGGTGCCCAGGCCCACGAGGGAGTCGGTCGTGACCTCGCGCAGCAGCGTCGTGTCCGAGGTGATGCGGGCCATCAGATCGCCGGGTTCGCTGCGGTCCACGGCGGTGATGCGCAGCCGCAGCAGATACGACGACAGGGCGCGCCGCGCGCCGAGCACCACCGACTCGGCGGTGCGCCGCAGCACGTACGAGCCCAGCGCGCCGAGCGCCGCGTTGGCCACGACCAGCCCGGACATGACCAGCAGTGCCCCGGTGATGGCCCGGTCGTGGGAGAGGTCGTCGATCAACTCCCGGGCCACCAGCGGCAGCAGCAGCCCGGTCGCGCCCGTGACCAGGGAGAGCACGGCACCCGCCAGCAGGGTCCACCGGTGCGGTCGGACGTAGCCGAGGAGCAGCCGCCAGGTGGGCGGGGCGGGTTCGGTCACTGCGATGCTCACGGGGCTCCTCCGAGAGGGTACGGAGCCTTCAGGCTACGTCGGCCGCCTCCCTCGGAGCCTGCCAGTTCCGTGCCACGGCGAGCGTCAGCGGTCGTTCGGCCCCCTCCGGCAGACAGTCGTCGAGCATGCGGGTCAGGACGTCACCCGGACCGAGCTCGACACAGACCGTCACACCGTCGCGGCGCAGCCGGCCGACGGCGTCCACGAAACTCACCGGCGCGGACATCGCCCGCGCCCAGAAGTCGCCGGAGGCCGCCTCGGCCCCGATCGGCTCGGCGGTGGTGTCGGAGATCAGGGGCAGCCGCGGGGGCCGCAGGTCGAGCCGCTCCAAGGCACGGCGGTAGTCGTCCAGCAGGGCGTCGAAGTGAGGGGAGTGGGGTGCCACGTCCAGACGGAGCACATGGGTGCGGCGACCACGGGCCGCCCACTCCTCGCAGATCCGCCGCACGGCCGCCCGGTCCCCCGACACGACCACCGACCGCGGGCCGTTGACCGCCGCGATCACCGCGCCCGGCCCCGGGTTCAGCTCCTCGGGCGAGGCCTCGACGGCCGCCATGGCCCCCGTCTTCGGCAGTGCGTCCGCCAGCCGGGCCAGCGCGCCGACCGCACGGCAGGCGTCCGGCAGCGAGAACACCCCGGCCGCGTGCGCGGCGGCCATGTGCCCGGCCGAGTACCCGAACAGCACGTCCGGGCTCACCCCCTGGCTCTCCAGCAGCCGGTACTGCGCGACCTGCACCGCGAAGAGCGCCGGATACCCGTACGCCACCCGGTCGAGCAGGGCGGCCGCGGGTGTTCCGGCCTCGGCGAACATCACGTCCCGCAGCGGCCGCTCGACATACGGGTCGAGCAGCGCGCACACCTCGTCCAGCGCCTCGGCGAACACCGGGGAGCAGCCGTACAGTTCGCGCCCCATGCCCGGCTGCTGCGACCCGGACGCCGAGAACAGGAACGCGACCCGCCCCCGGGGCACCGGCACGACGGCCGGCGCCTGCGCGGGCACCGGCGGCGTCCCCCTCAGCCGTGCCACGACCTCCGCGGCCGAGTCGCACACCACGATCCGCTCCAGATCCCCGGCGTGCAGAAACCCCTCGTCCCGCGCGTGCTCCAGGAAGGACAGCAACGGACGGTAGAAACCGGACGGGTCGAGCAGCAGACACGGCTTGCGATGGAGGCGCAACTGCGCCCAGGTCAGCACCTCCAGCAACTCCTCCGCCGTGCCCAGCCCACCCGGCAGCGCCACGAACGCGTCCCCCTCGGCGGCCATCCGCGCCTTGCGCTCATGCATGTCGGCGACCACCACGAGATCGGTGAGGCCCGTGTGGACGATCTCGTACGGCAGCATGCCGCGCGGCACGACACCGGTCACCGCGCCGCCGGCCTTCAGTGCCCCGTCCGCGACGGCCCCCATCAGCCCGGTGCGCGCACCGCCGTAGACCAGCCGGAGGCCTGCCCCGGCCAGTGCGCGGCCGAGTTCGGCGGCGGTGCGCGGGTGGCCGGGGTCGCGGCCGGGGGAGGCGCCGCAGAAGACGGTCACGGCCGTCACGGCGGTCAGGTCCACAGGCCGTACCCCCTGGTCAGGACGTGACGCGGGTCGTAGAGGTCCTTGGCGCGGACCAGTTCGGGCCAGCGGGGGCCGAAGTGGGTGCGCCAGTCGCCGGGCGACATGGGCAGCGCGCCGACCGGGTGGAGGACACCGCTCACGGACCTGGCCCGCTCGTACAGGGCCCGGTTGGCGGCGACCATACGGCGTACGACGTCCGGGGCGTCCGGTGGTGCCGTGCGCATCAGGGCGAGCAGGCAGAGGAGTTCGCCCTCGGGCCGGCGCAGCAGCGGGGCCCGCAGCGTGCGGGCCGAGAGCGGACGCAGCTGGACCGTGCCGCAGCAGCGCAGGCCCTGCTGGGCACGCTCGGCGAGCACGGCCGGGACGAAGCCGGCCGCTGCCGCCTCCGGCAGCAGCAGGGTGAGCCAGGGGTGCGGGCGGTCCCACTCGCCGGTGGCGCGCAGCAGACGTTCGTCGCGGTCCAGACGGTGCACGTACTCGGCGTACGACAGGTCCGCGATCTCCTCGGTGTCGTGGTCGTGGTCCAGGTCGCCGATCAGCAGCCCGTCGTCGGTGGGCGGTTCGCCGTCGTGCGGTACGACCGCCTCGATCATGTAGTGCCAGCCTCCGCCGAGCACCGGCCGCGCCTGGCCCGCGACATGGCTGAAGCGGCTGTCCCGGGCCAGGCGTCGCTGATCGGTGAGGTACGTGCCCGGAGTGTCGTGGTAGAGGCGGTAGCGGCGGACATGGGTCGGCGCGGGTACCAGGGCGAGGGTCGCGCGGACGATCAGGGCGCACTGGCCGAGGCCCGCCAGGACCGCGTGGAAGAGGTCCGCACGCCGGTCGGCGGCGCAGACCAGCCGTTCCCCGGTGCCGGTGACCACCTCCAACTCCCGCACCCGGTCCGCGACCAGGCCGTACCGATGGCTGGAGCCGCCGAAGCCACCCGTGCTCAGCAGCCCGCCGACGCTGCCGCCGAGGTGGTCCGGCAGCACCGGAGGCGTGAGCCCCTCGGCCAGCGCGGCCCGCACCACGTCGCGCCACAGCGCACCGGCCCCCGCGCTCAGCGTCCGCTCACCCGGAGCACAGCGCACCTCGTCGAGGGCGGACATGTCGACGACGTAGCCGCCGTGCGCCTGCCCCTGCCCGTACAGGGCCTGTCCGGCGCCGCGCGCGGAGACCGGCAGCCCGTGCCGGCCGGCGAAGGAGACGAGCTCGGCCACATCGGCCGCCGAGCGGGCGGTGACCACGCCGAGCGGAGAGGAAGCGACGATATGACCGAAATCCGTGGAGGCTGCCCTCACCCCTGATATGCCCCCGGGTGCGCCGCTCATGCCGCACGCTCCAGCATGGCGAAGTCGAATGCGGGGACCGTCGTGCCGTTCGCGAAAATCTCGGTGAACACGCGATGCTGGAGAATGCCGTGTTCGGCATGTCGTACGGCGATGAGTGCGGCCATCCGGTGCAGGACGTGTTCGGGTATTTCCCGTTCGCCGACGGTCTCCGCGTCAATTGAGTATTTGGCGCAGCATTCGAGCACGGCCTCGAACCCGTTGACGGACGCGGCCAGCCGTCGCTTCGCCGGATCCCGCCAGAGCGCGGCCAGCTCCTGGAGCAGGCCCGGACCGCAGACGCCCGGGGTGAGCATCGCCCGGGCCCGGTGGGTGAGGGCGGCGAGGTAGGTGGCGTACCCGGGAAGCGGCAGCAGACGCACCGTCAGCCGCCAGTCCAGCCGCGCCATACGCGCGCACAGCACCCGCAGCAGCGAGATCGAGCCACCCTCGACGATGACCAACCGGTGCTGGGCGGCAAGCAGTTGGACGAGTTCGACGAGTGCGTCGGCGGCCTGGTCCGCGGACAGGTCGCCGTCGGTGAACGTGCGGTCCCCGAGCCAGTGGCGGCGTACCCCCGGCACGTCCGCCCCGGCGCGGGCGCTGGTGGTGGCGAGGTCGGTGAAGCATTGCAGGCGGTCGGCGACGACGATCGGGGCGCCGGTGGCGCGGGCCAGGTCGGTGGCCGCCGCGCTCTTCCCGACTCCGGTCGGTCCAGCGATCAGATGAACCAACGGACGGACCGCGGGAGGCGTTTCGTACTCGACCATGGCGGGATGTCCCCTTCCGCTTTCGGCAACGGGAAAGACCACTGCCAAGTTACGCGGAACCGCGGGCGCGGACACCCCGGGAAATACCCGGACCGGGCAAAGAGAGGGCCACGTTCCTTTGTGCTTGTTAAAGATTCACTCACAGTGCGCTGGAGGTCGTAACTCCGGGGAATCCAGAGCCATATGAGTGACCGTCGAATTCGATTCTTAACGCATTCATGACGCGTCACGGGAACCCGCCCCGAGGAGAATCGCCATGCACCCCGACATGCTCCAGGCCCTCACCGAGTCGCTGCCCGCGGCCCGCCCCGACGGACTCGACGGACTCGACGGACCCGGCGGACCCGCCGGGCACGGCACCGGCACGGTCCTCGTCGGCTACGGCGCCGTGGAGGAGCTGGCACGCTTCGCCACCGACCCGCGCTGGACCGTCCATGTCCCGGGCCATCCCGACGAGGTGCGGCGCGCGATCCGGTCTGCCGTGGGGCGCGGCGAGCGGGCGTTCGTGCATCTGTCCGGCGACTCCAACGCCGAACCGCACGGCCTGTCCGAGGGCTTCGAACTCGTCCGGGAAGGTCTCGACGGCGTCGTCCTCGCCGTCGGCGCCACCCTCGACCCGGTCCTGCGCGCCACGGCCGGCCTCGATCTGGCCGTGCTCTACGCCGCCACCGTCCGGCCCTTCGACGAGGTCGGCCTGCGCACCGCCGTACTGGCCGCCGACCACGCCGACATCGTGCTCGTCGAGCCGGGACTGCCCGGCCTGTCGGCGCGGCACGTCGCCGAGACCCTCGTCCACGTACCGCACCGGCTGTTGCCGCTGGGCGGCGCGGACGGCCTGGACGAGGAGGTCATCGCCCGGGCCGTCCGGGACTTCCTCAGGTGACCGGTGCCTGACCGCGCCGCGCCAGAGCGGCCAGAGTCGCTTCGAGGTCGGCGGGGCGCGGGCGGTTGTGCGGCAGCTTGGCCAGCAGAGCGGCCATGCCGCAGGTGTTGCTGAGCGCCGAGAAGACCAGGCCGCCCGCGATACCGGCGGACAGCAACTGCCAGGCCGGGTGCAGGAGTCCGAGGCCGAGGCCGACCAGGACGATCGAGCCCGCGGTGAAACGGACCTGGCGCTCCATCGACCAGGTGGCGCGCGGGCTCGACGTCGGGCGGTGCAGCTCGTGCCCGCGCCGCGCCCAGCCCTGGGTGCCGCCCGTGAGGGTCATGGCCTGGATGCCGTGCCCGGCGAGGAGGCGGCAGGCGTTCTCCGAACGGGCCCCGGAGGCACACACCACCAGCAGCTGCCCGCCGGGGAGCCGGCGGAGTGCCGGCAGGGCGCTGTCGAGACGGTCCAGCGGGATGTTCAGCGCGCCGGGCAGATGACCGGCGGCGTACTCGCCCGGCGTGCGGACGTCGACGACGGTCAGGCCGGTTGAGTCGGTCGAACCGGTCGAGTCAGCCGTGTCGGTCAGGCGCGCGTGGGCCTCGTCGACGTCGACGGCGCGGGGGCCGTGGGGCTGTGTCAGGGGCGGTGTCATGGGAAATGGGATCCTTTCCGGAGTGGAGGTAAAATACCCCCAAGGGTATGTAGCGGGGTACGCAGGGGAGTGATCGTGGAGTTGCAGTTCGAGGGCGACGACCTCAAGTCGGTGCTGAACCGGCTGCGTCGGGCGCAGGGGCAGATCTCCGGAGTGATCAAGATGATCGAGGAGGGCCGCGACTGCGAGGACGTCGTCACTCAGCTCGCCGCCGCCTCCCGCGCCCTGGACCGGGCCGGCTTCGCGATCATCGCGACCGGGTTGCAGCAGTGCCTCACCGACGTCGACCAGGGCCGGCGCGACGGCGAGACGACGGCGCAGATGAAGGCACGGCTGGAGAAGCTGTTCCTGTCGCTCGCGTAGGGAGCCCGCACCGGGCGTCCCGTGTGCTCCCGGCCCTCATACGACGGCGTCGGCCAGCATGAACAGGGCCACCGCCAGCAGGACGTAGGCGAAGATCCGCTGAAGCGTGCCGCCGGAGACCTTCCCGGCGAGCCGCTTGCCGTCCCACGCCCCGAGCACCGCGGCCGCGGCGAACGGCCCGACCGCTGCCCAGTCGACGCTCACGGCCGAGCCGGCCCGGGCCGTGAGCGCCACCAGCGAGTTGACGGTGATCACCAGCAGACTGGTGCCGACGGCGGCCCGCATCCGCAGTCCCACCACGCTCACCAGCGCCGGTACGGCCAGGAACCCGCCGCCCACGCCCAGTACCCCGGTCACGGCACCGAGCCCTGCCCCGGCCCGGACGACCCGACCTGGACGTACGGGCACGTCCTCGTGCCGTACGGCGGCCGAAGGGCGGAGCATGCGCAGCGCGGCGACGGCGGCGGTCACCGCGAACGCCCCGGTGAGCACCGCCGCGGGCAGCCGCCCGGACACCGCTCCGCCGACCGCCGCCGGCAGCAGCCCCGCCGCCGCGAACAGCGCCCCGGCACGCCAGCGCACCGTGCCCGCACGGGCGTGCGCGCCCAGCGCGGTGAGGGAGGTGACGGCGACGACGACCAGACTCGCGGTGGCCGCAGCGGCGGGCGTGAAGCCGAGCAGGTACATCAGCGCCGGCACGGCCAGCACACTGCCGCCGCCGCCCAGCGCGCCGAGCGAGAGCCCCGTGACGCCACCGGCGAACAGGCCCAGGACGAGCGCGCTCACGCGGGGTCACTGGGGGTGGTACAGGACTCGGTCACCACCGGGAGCCCCGCCTGGGCCCAGGCCCGCATGCCGCCGATGACGTCCACCACGTCGGTGCCGCGCGCCGTGAGCAGCGCCGCCGCCTCCCGGGAGCGCTTGCCGGAGCGGCAGATCGCGACGACCGGGCGGCCCTGCGCGGTCCGCGGCAGCGTCTCACCGGCCGTCAGCGCGGAGAGCGGCGCGAGCACCGCGCCGGGCGCGTGCCCCGTGGCCCATTCGTCGGGCTCGCGGACGTCCACGAGGACGGCGTCGGCGTCCGCCCGTGCCCGGGCCTCGGCCGGGGTGACGCGGGCCATCGGGAGACCGGCGTCGTGCGCCGCGGCGAACCCGTCGTCGACGGCGACCACGTCACGTCCCGCCGCGTCCAGCAGCGAGGCGGCGATGGCCGCCCGCATCCCGCCGGCGCAGTGCACCCACACGGTGCCCTCCGGTATCTCCGCGAGCCGGTCGCGCAGTTGGTGCACCGGTATGTGCACCGAACCCCTGATGTGCCCGTCGGCGCGCTCGGAGTCCCGCCGCACGTCCAGGATCACCACGCCGTCCCGCGCGGCCAGTTCGGCGAAGGTGCCGCGTGGGAAGGAACGGGGCCGCTCGCCCGGGCGTGTCCAGTCGGCGGGGGAGCCGGTCGCCGCGGCGGCCGGCCGGTCGATGCCGACGCGGACGAGTTCCCGCTGGGCGGCGGCCAGCTGGGCCGGTGTCTCGGCGAGCAGGGTGACGGGCTTGCCCCACGGCAGCAGCCAGGCCAGATACGTCGCGAGCTGCCCCTCCGCCTCGAAGTTCAGCGACCCGGCGACATGCCCCTCCGCGAACGCCACCCGGTGGCGCAGATCCACCACCCACTCCCCGGCGGCCAGCCGCGCCGCGATCTCCTCGGCGTCGGCCGGTAGGGGCGGCGTGAGGTCCACGGGTGCCGGGCCCTCGGCGTTCACCGGGCCCATGTGGGTGTAGTACGCCGGGATGCCGTCGAGGCCGGCGAGCAGGTCGGCGACGAACGCGTCGACGTCCTTCACCAGGGCCTCGTTGACGGCCCGCTCACGTCCGATCGTCGTCGTCGCCCGGCCCGCCGCCTGCGTCGCGGAGCAGAAGCTGCCGAAGCCGTGCGTCGGCAGGACCGCCGTCTCGTCCGGCAGCTCGGCGGCCAGCCGGTGCGCGGAGTCGTACTGGGCCCGCGCCAGGTGATCCGTCAGCCGGGGTTCGACCAGGTCGGGCCGCCCCACCGTGCCGATCAGCAGCGAACCACCGGTGAAGGCGGCCACCGCCTGTCCCGCCTCCTCCAGCACGTACGAGGTGTGGTGCGGGGTGTGCCCGGGCGTGGCCAGGGCGCGCAGCACCAGGCCGTCGTCGATCTGAGCACGGTCCCCGTCCACGACCGGCACCCGCTCGTAGCCGACCCGCGCCCCGGCCGGCACGAGATAGGCGGCCCCGGTGAGACGGGCGAGCTCCAGGCCGCCGGTCACGTAGTCGTTGTGCACATGGGTCTCCACGACCCGCGTGATCCGCACGCCCCGCAGCGCGGCGGCCGTGATCACCCGGTCGATGTCCCTGGGCGGGTCGACCACCACGGCGCTGTGCGCACCGCCCGCCAGATAGCCGCGGTTGCCCAGCCCCGGCACGTCGATGGTGTCGACGAAGTACACGGCAGCACTCCTCTCCTGGTGAAGCCTGTGAGCTCCCCGGATCCGAAATTACCCCCGGGGGTATATTCACCACAGTAGCAGGGTACCCCCGGGGGTATTTTTCAAAGGTGGCCGGAAGCAGATGTGAAGGTCGTCGCCTCGTGCCTTTACCGATCAGTCACGTCTAGGGTCGGAAGAGGACGGAGAGCCGCCGAGGGAAGGGTTCAGCACCATGGCGCAGGAAGTACGGGGCGTGATCGCACCGGGCAAGGACGAGGCCGTGCGCGTGGAGACGATCGTCGTGCCGGACCCGGGGCCGGGCGAGGCCGTCGTACAGATCCAGGCCTGTGGGGTCTGCCACACCGACCTGCACTACAAGCAGGGCGGCATCAGCGACGACTTCCCCTTCCTGCTGGGGCACGAGGCGGCCGGCGTGGTCGAGTCCGTCGGCACCGGTGTCACGGACGTCGCGCCCGGTGACTTCGTGATCCTCAACTGGCGTGCGGTGTGCGGAAACTGCCGGGCCTGTCTGCGCGGGCGGCCCTGGTACTGCTTCGACACCCACAACGCGAAGCAGAAGATGACCCTGGCCGCCACCGGCCAGGAACTCTCACCCGCACTCGGTATCGGCGCCTTCGCGGAGAAGACGCTGGTCGCGGCCGGACAGTGCACCAAGGTCGACCCGGCGGTCACCCCGCAGGTGGCCGGGCTGCTGGGCTGCGGCGTGATGGCCGGCATCGGCGCCGCCATCAACACCGGGAACGTCGGCCGCGGCGACACGGTCGCGGTGATCGGCTGCGGCGGCGTCGGCGACGCGGCCATCGCCGGATCGAACCTGGCCGGAGCGGCGCGGATCATCGCCGTGGACATCGACGACCGCAAGCTGGACAAGGCCCGCACCATGGGCGCCACCCACACCGTCAACTCCCGTGAGACCGACCCCGTCGAGGCGATCCGCGAGCTGACCGGCGGTTTCGGCGCGGACGTGGTGATCGAGGCCGTGGGCCGCCCGGAGACGTACCAGCAGGCCTTCTACGCCCGCGACCTCGCCGGCACCGTCGTCCTCGTCGGCGTGCCCACCCCGCAGATGAAACTGGAGCTGCCGCTGCTGGACGTCTTCGGCCGCGGCGGCGCTCTGAAGTCCTCCTGGTACGGCGACTGCCTGCCCTCCCGGGACTTCCCGATGCTGATCGACCTGCATCTGCAGGGCCGCCTGGACCTGGAGGCCTTCGTGACCGAGACCATCCAGCTCGACGAGGTGGAGAAGGCGTTCGAGCGCATGCACCACGGCGACGTCCTGCGCTCGGTGGTGATGCTCTGATGGCCACCCGCATCGAACGCCTCGTCACCTCCGGGCAGTTCACCCTCGACGGCGGCACCTGGGACGTCGACAACAACGTGTGGCTCGTCGGCGACGACCACGAGGTCGTCGTCATCGACGCCGCCCATGACGCCGACGCCATCGCCGAGGCCGTCGGCGACCGGCGCCTGACCGCGATCGTGTGCACCCACGCCCACAACGACCACATCGACGCGGCCCCCGCCCTGGCCGACCGCACCGGCGCCACGATCTGGCTCCACCCCGACGACCTGCCCCTGTGGAAGCAGACCCACCCGGACCGCGACCCCGACGCCCATCTCGTGGACGGCCAGATCATCGAGGCCGCGGGCGCCGACCTCACCGTCCTGCACACCCCGGGCCACGCCCCCGGCGCGGTCTGCCTGCACGACCCGGGCCTCGGCGTCGTCTTCACCGGCGACACCCTCTTCCAGGGCGGCCCCGGCGCCACCGGCCGCTCCTACTCCCACTTCCCGACGATCATCGACTCCATCCGCACCCGCCTCCTCACCCTCCCGCCCGACACCAAGGCCCTCACCGGCCACGGCGACCCGACCACCATCGGCGCCGAGGCACCCCACCTCCAGGAGTGGCTCGACCGCGGCCACTGAGGCCGCCCGGGTGACCCGTCGGCGGGATCGGTAAAAGGCGACAGAAGATGTCCGGCTTACCCGGCACCCTCTAGAACGACAGCGCTCGCAGAGGGTCGGGAGGCCGGACATGTCACAGCCGCTCAGGAACAAGGTCGCACTCGTCGCCGGGGCGACACGGGGAGCCGGACGCGGCATCGCCACGGAACTCGGCGCGGCCGGGGCCACCGTCTATGTGACGGGACGCAGCACGCGCGCCCGCCGCTCGGAGTACGACCGCCCCGAGACGATCGAGGACACCGCCGACCTGGTCACCGAGGCGGGCGGCCACGGCATCGCCGTGCCCACCGACCACCTCGACCCGGCCCAGGTCCGCACCCTCGTCGACCGCATCGCCGACGAACAGGGCCGTCTGGACGTCCTCGTCAACGACGTCTGGGGCGGCGAGAAGCTGTTCGCCTGGGACAGCCCCGTCTGGGAGCACGACCTCGACAAGGGCCTACGGCTGCTCCGGCTCGCCGTCGAGACCCACGCCATCACCAGCCACCACGCCCTGCCCCTGCTCCTGCGCCGGCCGGGCGGACTGGTCGTCGAGATGACCGACGGCACGGCGGACTACAACAGCGTCAACTACCGGAACTCCTTCTTCTACGACCTCGCCAAGGCATCCGTCCTGCGCATGGCCTTCGCCCTCGGCCATGAACTCGGACCGCGCGGCGCGACCGCCGTCGCCCTGACGCCCGGCTGGCTGCGCTCGGAGATGATGCTCGACGGGTTCGGGGTACGCGAGGACAACTGGCGCGACGCCCTCGAACGCGTCCCGCACTTCGCCATCTCCGAGACCCCGCGCTACGTGGGCCGCGCCGTCGCCGCCCTCGCCGCCGACCCCGACGTGGCCCGCTGGAACGGCGAGTCCCTCTCCAGCGGGCAGCTCGCACAGGTCTACGGCTTCACGGACCTCGACGGCAGCCGCCCCGACGCCTGGCGCTACCTCGTCGAGGTCCAGGACGCGGGGAAGCCGGCCGACACCACGGGCTACCGCTGAGGCGGCACCGGGTCGGCGGGGCGGATCGGCCAGCGCGCGGAGTGGCCGGGCGGCAGGCCCAGGTCGTCGCGTACGGCGGTGTAGTAGGCGTCGCGTCCGGCGCGCTGGCGTTCCAGCAGGGCCTGCCAGGCCTGGGGATCCTCCCTGCTGTCGCGCACGAACCGCTCCATCTCCAGCGCCGTCAGGACCCAGGCCCGTGCCTTGTCCACCACAGCGGGGCTGCCCAGCATGATCAGCGCCTCACCCGCAGGGTCCCGGCCTGTCGTCGCGTCGGCCAGCAGCGGCTTGGCGTCTTCGAGGGTCAGCCGCTCCTCCCAACGCGCCGCCTGCTCCCGCCGGAACCTCGCCTGATCGCCCCGCACGACCACCACATACGAACCGAGCGCGCCGATCACGACGCCGATGAGTGCGGGGAGTTGCTGAATGAACACGGACATGGACGCACGCTATCTGCCCGGATGATCGTTCCGGCACTACGGTTCGGTCCATGACGGACACAGCGCGCTTCGCGGAGTACGGAGTCCTGATCACCGGTGCGGCCCGCGGCATCGGCGCCGCCACCGCACGCCGGTTCGCGCAGGAGGGGGCCCGCGTCCTGGTGACCGACCGAGACGGCCCCGAGGCCCAGCGGACCGCGGCGGGGCTCCGGGGGCACGGGCTCGCGGCGGAGGCGCTGGCCTGCGACGTCGCCGACCGCGACTCCGTCGAGGCGGCCGTCGCCCATGCCGTCGACACCTTCGGCTCCCTCGACGTCCTGGTCAACAGCGCCGCCTCCTGCACACCCGACACCCCGCTCTTCGAGGACGGCCCCGACGAGGCATGGGCCCGCGACCTCGACATCACCCTCACCGGCACCTACCGCTGCTGCCGCGCCGCCCTTCCGCACCTGGCCGCCACCGGCCACGGCGCCATCGTCAACATCGGCTCCGTCAACGGCCTCCAGGACTTCGGCAACCACGCCTACAGCGCCGCCAAGGCCGGCCTCGGCTCCCTCACCCGCACCCTCGCCGGGCACGCCGCCGCCCGCGGAGTCCGCGTGAACCTGGTGACGCCGGGCACGGTCCGCACCTCGGCCTGGGAGGGGCGGGAGGCGGAGCTCGACGCGATCCGTCCGCTGTACCCGCTGGGCCGGGTCGGTGAGCCCGAGGACATCGCGGCAGCGGTCGCCTTCCTGGCCTCCCGCGACGCGTCCTGGATCACCGGCACCACCCTCACCGTCGACGGCGGCCTCACCGCGGTCCACACCGGCTTCCGGGCAGCGGTCCGGCGCTCCGGCGAAAATTGATCACTCGGGCGAAATTTCACCGTTCGGTCACAGCCCGGCGACGGCCACAACCGATCCCCGCACACACGGGTCTACCTGGCAGAAGTCCACAGGACCACGCAAGGGAGAGGCCCGGCCATGGGGGACATACGCAGACGGCGCGCCGTCGCACTCGGCATCACGTCAGGACTCGTCGCACCGCTCGCGCTGACGCTCGGCGCCGCACCGGCGCAGGCGGCGCCGAGCTGTACGACCCAGACCGGGCCGTACCAGAAGAAGGTCGAGAAGTTCCTCGGCCGGCCCGTCGACGGCAAGCAGTCAAGCGCCGACTGCAAGGCCATCCAGGCCTTCCAGACCAAGCACGGCATCACCCCGAACGCCGGCTACGCGGGCCCGGTGACCTGGGGTGTGATGGACCTGATGCTGAAGCAGAAGGCCGTCGGCAAGAACCCCAACAAGGACGGCAAGTGCCCCGTCAACAAGGGCCGCATCGCCTGTGTGAACCTCACCCTCCAGCTGAGCTGGATCCAGGACGGCAAGAAGCTGGTCTACGGCCCGGTCCCGGTCCGCACCGGCCGCAACGGCTACGAGACGCGCACCGGTCTGAAGAAGATCTACTTCCGGAACATCGACCACGTGTCGAGCATCTACCACGTGCCGATGCCGTACTCCCAGTTCTTCGACGGCGGCCAGGCCTTCCACTCGGTCGGCGTCAGCATGTGGAACCCGCCGGGCTCGCACGGCTGCGTCAACATGACCAAGACCGACGCCAAGAAGTACTGGTCGCTGCTGAAGAACGGCGACGACGTCTACGTGTACGGCCGCAAGCCGGGCACCTGAGTCAGGACAGGCACCCTGCTCGCGGGTCGAGGTCGGGGAGACGTCACGCCTCGGGCGCGTCCCCGAAGTCCGGGATCTCCAGCCTGACCCCGCCCTGCCGCGCCGACTCGTGCGCGACGATGCCCGGCAGGGTGTAGCGGGCCGCCACCCACGCGTTCACGGACGGCAGGGTGCGGCTGTTGACCGCGGTCACGAAGTCGTCCACCAGGAAGTGGTGGCTGCCCTCGTGACCGTTGTGCAGGTTGTCGAACTCCCGGGGCAGCCGGGCCCGGTCGTGCACCGGCGCCGAGCCCGAGGTGAAGGCGGCCCGCAGATCGGGAGCGATGTGCTGGAGCGAGGGGTCGTCCGGGGACAGGGTCGGCTTGGGCTCCAGCAGCTCGCTGATGTCCTTGACGCCCTTCTTGTCCTGCCACAGGGCGACCGTGGCGAGCTGCTCCATGCTCGCCTCGGTGCCGAAGAAGCGGAAGCGTGACTCCCGTATGTGGGACGGGTAACCCACCCGCCGGAACTCGTTCGTACGGAACGAACCGCCGCCCGCGACCTCGAACAACGCCGTCGCGTTGGACACGTCGTTGCCGAACTGGCTGACGGACTTGTCGAAGACGCCGTCGCCGCGGTCGTCCACGACGCCGATCGCCGACACGCTCACCGCGTGCGTCCGCCACGCCCCCAGCACCCCGCCGACCGCGTGGGTCGGGTAGAGCAGCGGGGGATAGCTGGCGGTCGCCTTCCAGTTCTCGCCGCCGCTGTACTGGTACGCCTCGTAGAACCCCAGGTCCATGTCGTGGACGTAGTCGCCCTCGGCGTAGAACAGCCGCCCGAAGGCGCCCTCGGCGATCTGGTTGCGGGCGTGCACCGTCGCCGGGTTGTACTCGCTCGTCTCGCCCATCATGTAGGTCAGACCGGTCGCCTTGACCGTGTCGATGATCGCCGCGATCTCCTCCGTGGTGATCGCCATGGGGACCGCGGAGTAGACGTGCTTGCCGGCGTTCAGGCCCTGGACCACCAGCGGGCCGTGCGTCCAGCGCTGGGTGAAGATCGCGACCGCGTCGACGGCCTTCGACTCCAGCATCGCCTCGTACGAGGGGAAGGTGCCGGCCAGTCCCTGTGCGTCGGCGAGCTGCTCGGCCCGCTCGGGCAGCAGATCGGTGACGTACACGTCGCTGACACCGGGGTGGGCCTGGAACAGCGTGGCGAACTGGCCGGAGAACTGGCCGGCGCCGACGATGCCGAGGGAGAACGTCATGAAGTGTGTGCCTTTCACTGGCCGAGGATGAGGTTGATCTGGTCGTTGGTCTCGTCGAGGCTGCTCACGGGCTTTCCGTTGCCGTAGATGTCCTCCATCGCGGGCGCCATGAGCGCCGTCATGTCCGCGGAGTAGCCGGCGATCGGGTACGAGAAGGTCCTGAAGCGCTTCTTGTCGGCCACGGGTTCGGTGAACGCCGAGACGTCTAGGCCCTTCTTGTCGTACGCGGCGACCGCGGCCCTGGTCCCGGCCGGGGTGGCGGGGAAGACGACGCCGTACCTGCCGACGACGGTCTGGCACTCGTCGGAGGCCAGATAGGCCACCCACTTGCGGGCGCCCTCCTTGTTCTTGGAGGCCTTGGTGATCGAGTCGGCGAGACCGTTCATCATGGTGGCCCGTTTGCCGGTCGGGCCGACCGGTGTGAGCGCGGTCTTCATGTCCAGGCCCTTGAAGCCCGCGTAGGTGGAGATCATCCAGGCGCCGTCGAACGCGGCGGCGGCCTTCCCTGCGGCGACCTGGGTGTTGGCCTGGTTGGACTGGACGTTGTAGTCGGACAGCGGGGGCATGTAGCCCTTCTTCGCCAGGCCGAAGTACCACTGGATGACGGACTGGAAGGTCTTGCTGTCGTACTGGTACTTCGTGCCCCAGCGCGGCTTGTCCAGATAGCTCCACCCGGCGGAGGCCGCGAAGTTGCTCCACTGCGTCTGGCCGTCGCCGAAGCCGCCGCCGTTGCTGGCGAGGCCGTACACCTTGACGTTGTTCTTGTCGAAGCCGGGCTCGTCGCCGCGCCTGCCGTTGCGGTCGATCGTCAGATGGGCGACGGCCTTTTCGAAGGTGCCGCCGTCCTTCGGGTTCCACGCCAGGTTGTTCAGCTGATCGGCGGTCAGCCCGGCGTCCTTGGCCATCTTCTCGTTGTAGAAGAAGGCGACGGTGTCCCAGTCCTTGGGGGCGCCGTACCGGTGGCCGTCCTGGCCGATCCAGTTGGCGGCGAGCCCCGGCTGGTAGTCGGAGTCCTCGATGCCGAGGTCGTCGAGGGGCTCGAGGACCTTCAGGTCGGCGAACTGGCCGAAGTACTGGATGTGGTCGGTGAACACGTCCGGCTGGGTGCCCGCGATGAAGCCGGCCGTCAGCTTGGTCCAGTAGTCGCTCCAGCCCAACTGGGTGATCTTGACCTTGAGTCCGGGGTTCTCCTTCTCGAACCCCTTGGCGCAGGCCTGGTAGGCGGGCAGCTGGTTGGCGTCCCACAGCCAGTACGTCACCGTGTTCGCGGACGATCCGGCGGCGCCGCCGTTCGCGCAGCCGCTCACCAGGGACAGCGCCAGCGCTCCGGCGAGCGCGGTCAGCGTACGAAGTCGCATGCTCGTTCCCTCACTTGATCCCGGTGAAGCCGATGGAGCTGACGATGCGGCGGGCGAAGCACGCGAACAGCACCAGCATCGGCAGCGCGGCGATCAGCGTCGCCGCCATGAGCCCCGACCAGTCGACGCCGGTCGCCGGGGTCTGCGCCCGGAAGACCGCCAGCGCCACGGTCAGCACGCGCGAGCTGTCGCTGTAGGAGACCATCAGCGGCCAGAAGTAGTCGTTCCAGGCGGTGATGTACGTCAGTACGCCCAGCGTGATGATCGGCGTGGACGCCATCGGCAGCACGACCCGGAAGAAGATCCTGACCTTCCCGGCGCCGTCGAGGAGGGCGGCCTCCTCGACCTCGCCGGGGATGTTCATGAAGAACTGCCGCAGGAAGAACACCGCGAACGGCGTCATGAACAGACTGGGCAGCGCGATGCCCAGGAGCGTGTCCACCAGGTGGAGTTGCTTGATGAGCACGAAGTTGGGCAGCAGCGTGAAGATGGTCGGCACCATCAGCCCGGCCAGGAAGAGACCGAACACCGTGTCGCGGCCGCGCCAGCGCAGCCGGGAGAAGGCGTACGCGGCCATCGCGGAGAAGAAGATCTGGCAGCCGGTGATCAGGGTCGAGACGATCACCGAGTTGAGCAGATAGCGCCAGAAGTCGAGCCCGCCACCCGCACCGCCCTGTGCGACCGCGTCCTCGGCCGACTGCAGACCGAGTGCCCGCTGGAAGCCGGTGCCGGTGAGATCGACGGGGAGCGGATCGGTGGGGTCGGCGCTCAGACCGGCGTTGGTGGAGAGCGCGGTGCGCAGGATCCAGTAGAACGGCAGCAGGGTGATGAGGACGATGAGTCCCATCACGGCCCAGGCGGCGGCCCGCCCGAGGGAGAACCTGCGCCTGACCGGCCGTACGGGGGTCGCGGTCGTGGTCGTTGTCACGGCAGCCATGTCGGTGTCTCCCTTCCGTCAGCCGAGGTCGGTCTGGCCGGCCCGGGTGAGCCGGTACTGCAGGACGGTGATCGCGCTGAGCACGATCAGCAGGGCGACGGACATCGCCGAGGCGTAGCCGAACTGGAAGCGGCCGAAGGCGGAACCGTAGATGTAGTACTGGAGCACGTTCGTCGCGTTCGCCGGACCGCCCGCGGTCGTCACGGCGACCGTGTCGAACACCTGGAACGAACCGATCACCGTCATGATCAGAACGACCGCGAGGACCGGACGCAGCAACGGCATCGTGATCCGCCAGAACATGCGCCATTCGCTCGCGCCGTCCACCTTCGCCGCCTCGTACATGTCGTTCGGGATCGCCTGAAGACCGGCGAAGAGCAGCAGGGCGGTGTATCCGACGTGCCGCCAGACGTTGATCAGGGCGATGGTGGGGATCGCCCAGGTCTCGTCGGCGAGGAACGGAATGCGGTCTGCGCCGACGGCGCTGATGATCTCGTTGCCGATGCCGAGCTGGGTGTCGAGGATCCACAGCCAGACCAGGCCGGCCACGACGTTCGACATCAGGTACGGGGTGAGCACGATGCCCCGCAGCAGCGCCGACTGGGTCAGCCGCTGGAGCAGGACGGCGATGGCGAGCGCCGCGACCGTCTGGACGCCGATGTTGATGAAGACGTACTCGACGGTGACCGTCAGCGAGTTCCAGAAGATCGGGTCGTTGACCATGCGGACGTAGTTGTCGAACCCCACCCACTCCGCCGGGGTGAGCAGGTTGAACCGGGTGAAGCTCAGATAGATGCCCCGCAGCGTCGGCCAGAGCAGGAAGACCAGGAAGCCCAGCAGCGCCGGAGCGATGAACACCGCGGCGAGCCGGCCGTCCCCCTGGTTCTCGCGGGAGCGGGCCCGCCGCGTCCTCGACTTGGTCCCGGCCCCCTGCGCGCCGCCCAGGGGCAGACGCGACGGAGGGCTGCTGGAGGCGATGGTCATCGGGAGACTCCCTCGTCTGCGGCGGCTCGTCCTCGGCCACTTACTTTTGCGGCGAAAGAATCCAGCCGTCAAGGGGTGCGCGAGCATCTTCTTCAGGCGGGACGGGCAGCCCTAGAATGGTCATGTTGGTTCCATGAAGAAAAAAAATCATGTGGGAGTCTGACGACCATGACCCCAGTAGCGGCCAGCTGGCTTCCGCTCAGCCCCGGTGAACGCTCGGTGGCGATCGAGGTGCTCCTCGGTGGCCCCCTGTCCCGCACCGAACTCGCCCGGCGCCTCGACCTGTCCGCGGGCAGCCTCACCCGGCTGACCAAACCGCTGATCGAGTCGGGTCTCCTGGTCGAGGTCCCCGAGGCGGGGGTCCCGGCGGAGGCGCGTCAGGGCCGCCCCTCCCAGCCGCTGGACGTCGTCGCCGAATCCCGCTCCTTCATCGGCTTCAAGGTCACCGAGGACATGGTCTACGGCGTCGTGACCACCCTCAGAAGCGAGATCGTCGCCCGCTACGACCGCCCGCTCCCCAGCCGTGAACCCGCAGCGGTCGTGGAGACGCTGGGGGAGATGACCGACACGCTCGCCGCCGCTCACCCGCGGCTCGCCGGTATCGGCATCGGCGTGGGCGGCCTGGTCGAGGACCGGTCCGTGGTCGGGGAGTCACCCTTCCTGGAGTGGCGTGACGTACCTCTCGCCGAACTGGTCGAGGAGCGCACCGGGTTGCCGGTCGTCGTCGAGAACGACGTCGCCGCCCTCGTCGAGGCGGAGACCTGGTTCGGCGCCGGCCGCGGCCTGGAGCGCTTCGTCGTCCTCACCATCGGCGCCGGCATCGGCTACGGGCTGGTCCTGGGCGGCAAGCGGGTGCCCTATGCCGAGGAGGACCGCGGCTTCGGCCGCCACTGGATCGTCGACCCCAACGGCCCGCTCACCCCCGACGGTGCGCGCGGCAGCGCGGTCTCCCTGCTGACCATCCCCAACATCCGCTACCAGGTCCAGGCCGCCACCGGCCGGGAGCGGACGTACGAGGAGATCCTCGGTCTCGCCGCGGCGGGCGAGCCGATGCCGGCCCGGGTCATCGAGGAGGCCGCCCGGGCGCTGGGCACCCTCGTCGCCCAGATCGGCAACTTCGTGCTGCCGCAGAAGATCCTTCTCGCCGGCGAGGGGGTCGGCCTCATGGACGTCGCCGGGAAGACCGTGACGGAGACCATCCGCGCCCAGCGGCATCCGCTGGCCGCTCCGATCGACCTGGAGACCAAGGTGTCCGACTTTCACGACTGGGCACGTGGAGCCGCGGTTCTCGCGATCCAGGTGCTGGTGCTCGGGGCGACGGACGCCTGAACTCCGCGATCTCCCTTGACAGATGGACGTGATCAGTAACACGGTCCGTTATGCCCGTATTGTGCGACCTTACTCACAGCGCCTTCACCTGCGGAGCCGTATGCTTCACAGCATGTCCACCACTGTTGAATTCGCCTCCGAGCGATCGGCTGACGAGGTCAACGAGGAGATCCGGGCGCTGTGGCGCCGGTCGGGCGGGACACTGAGTGTCGAGCAGCGCGAGGAGTACCAGCGCCTCGTCCTGGAGTGGGCCGCAGCCGCCCCCCAGCCGGCGAAGGCGGCCTGAGCGCCCGCCTCGGCGCCACCCCTCCCGAGCACCCTCGACCCCGTCACCCCCAGGTCGCCGAGTAATACCGTCGATACGCCTTGCGGTCCTGTTCCGCGCGGATGAACCGCGTCGCCACCAGCGCGACCAGGCTGCCCGCGATGACCAGCAGACCCGGGCCGATGTTCTTCGGGTCCGCCAGCCGGGACAGCAGCGTCACCGCGTCCGCGCCGCTCACCGGGGCCGACGAACCGGGCGAGGCGTCACCGGGCGAGACCGCGCCCTGCGGGGCCGACGCGGACGGCGCCGGCGAGGCGCCCTGACCCGAACCGTTCTGCGCCGCCACGAGCAGCTTCACATCCAGCGCGGCCAGCGCCTTGGTCACCGGCTGGAAGAACGTCGTACCCCCCGCGTCGCAGTCGCCGCTGCCCCCCGACGTCACACCGAGGGCGACGCCCTCGGAGAACATCGGGCCGCCGCTGTCGCCGGGTTCGGCGCACACGTTGGTCTCGATGAGCCCCGTGACCGTGCCCTCCGGGTAGTTGACCGTGGCGTTGAGCGCCGTCACCTCGCCGTCCCGCAGCCCGCTCGTGCTGCCGCTGCGGAACACCCGCTGCCCGACCGCGGGATCGGCCGCACCGGTGATCCGTACGCCCTTGCCCTCGCCGATCGACACCACGTCCGCACCGGCGCCCGCATCCCCGCTCGCGTACTGGACCAGCGAGTAGTCGGCGCCGGGGAAGTTCTGCTTGATCGTCTGACCGATCTGCTGGGTGCCCCGGTTGTCGGCGAACCACACGGAACCGTCGGGCCCGCAGTGCCCCGCGGTGAGAATGAAGTCACGCTGCCCGTCGGTGACGTTGAAACCGGCCGAGCAGCGCCCGGCGGTCGACAGCAGCGGCAGCGCGCCGTTCAGCCGCGTCGTGAACGTGCCCTCGGTGCGCTCCATGCGCACAAAGCCGCCGATGCCGTCCGCGACCTCGGTCATCCGCGACCAGTCGGCGGCCGACACGGTGCTGTCACCCCGTACGACCACCTGGTTGGACCGGTAGTCCATCACCCACGCCGTACCGGCCACCCGGGGCGCCGAACGCAGCGTCGACGTCGCCGACTTCAGCTCGTCCATGCTGTGGTCGACCATCTTCGCCTCGGCACCGGCCTCGCGTACCTCGGCGGCCGCCTCCTCGTCGGTGACCGCGACGACCGGCTTGCCGTCGGCATTGATCCAGCTGCCCGCCGTACGGGAAGCGCCAAGACGTGCGACCAGGTCGCCGCCGGTGCCGGCGGCCGAGGCGGCGTAGGTGCGTGGGACGGACGAGGCGTCGGGGGGTTCGCTCGCCACCGCGCGGGTGACCATCGTTCCTCCGAGGAGGAGTCCGCCGACGGCCGCCAGCCGTGTCACTCGCCGGACGAGACGTCGTCGTGCGTGCCTCATGCAGGGCTCCCGAACCAGTACAGCGCGGCGTCAACGCCGCGGGGCCCTCCCGTAGTTGAGCACCCTCTCTCCATACGTGGCCCGGCCCGCCCCCGTTCACCGCACGGCTGATCATTCCCGCGCCGCCGCCCCCACCAGCGGTTCCCGCCCACCGCACGGCCGCCTATCTTGTGCCCCATGACCAGGATCCCGCACCTGACGTCCGGCGAACCGAATCCCCTGCACGCGCTCACCCTCGACCGTCTGCGTTGTCGTACGAGCATGAAGTGGCGCACCCACCCCGACGACGTGCTGCCGATGTGGGTGGCCGAGATGGACGTCCCGCTTGCCGAACCCGTCGTCCGCGCGCTCACCGAGGCCCTCACCCTCGGCGACACCGGATACCCGGCGGGCACCGGCTACGCCGAGGCGCTCGCCGGGTTCGCCGAGAAGCGGTGGGGCTGGGACGGGCTCGCGGTCGAACGGACGGCGATCGTGCCCGACGTGATGCTCGGTGTGGTCGAAATGCTCAAACTGGTCACCGGACCGGGCGATCCGGTCGTGGTGAACTCACCCGTCTACCCGCCGTTCTACCAGTTCGTCGAGCACATGGACCGACAGGTGGTCGAAGCGCCCCTCGCCGCCGATCTTCGCATCGACCTCGACCTGCTGGACGCCACGTTCCGGCAGGCGACCGCGGGCGGCAGGCGCGCCGCCTTCCTGCTGTGCAGCCCCCACAACCCGACCGGCACCGTGCACACCGCCGACGAACTGGCCGCCGTCGCAGCCCTCGCCGACCGCCACGGCGTCCGCGTCGTCGCCGACGAGATCCACGCCCCGCTCACCGCGACCGACGCCGACTTCGTGCCCTATCTGACCGTCCCGGGCGGCGAGAGCGGGCTGTCCCTGATGTCGGCGTCCAAGGCCTGGAACCTGGCCGGCCTCAAGGCGGCCCTGGCCATCGCGGGCCCCGCGGCCACCGCCGACCTGGCCCGGCTGCCCGAGGAGGTCAGCCACGGGCCCAGCCACCTCGGCGTCATCGCCCACAGCGCCGCCCTGCGCGACGGCACCGCCTGGCTCGACGCCCTGCTCACCGGCCTCGACGACAACCGGCGCCTCCTCGCCGACCTGCTCGCCGAGCACCTCCCCGCGATCACCTACCGCCCCGGCGACGCCACCTACCTCGCCTGGCTCGACTGCCGCGCCCTCGACCTCGGCGACGACCCGGCGGACGTCTTCCTGCGGCGCGGCCGGGTCGCCCTCAACTCCGGCATCCCGTTCGGCACCGGAGGAGCCGGGCACGTACGGCTGAACCTCGCGACCTCGCCCGAGCTGATCACGGAGGGCGTACGGCGGATGGCGGCGGCCCTCGACTGAACCGCGCGGTGGGGGTGCCCCGAGGTGTCCCCACCGCCGCTGCCTACACTTCCGGCCATGGACGATTCGTCGCCGACGACGCAGGGGCCGCTGGAGTCCCTCGGCGCGGGCAAGTACCTGCTCATCACCAGCTACCGCAAGAACGGCACCGGCGTACCCACCCCGGTCTGGGTGGTCCGCGACGGCGACGCGCTCGGCGTGTGGACCGTCGCCGACTCCTGGAAGGTCAAGCGCATCCGCGCCCGCGGCGACGTTCTCGTCGGCCCCTGCGACCTGCGCGGAAGGCCGACCGGCGACCAGATCCCGGCCACCGCCGAGATCTGCGACGCGCCGACCAGCGCCCGCTACCGCCGGCTCATCGCCCGCAAGTACGGCCTCACCGGCCGCCTCACCCTCCTCGGCAGCCGACTGCGCCGGGGCGCCGACGGCACGGTCGGGATCCGTGTGACGCTCACGGCCGGCTGACGCCCCTCAGCCCACAGCCGCGGTGAGGCGTCCGGTTCCGCGAACCTGTCAGCCGTTTCGGGAGGGTTCCCGACCGGGTCGGGTGAGCATGGCCGGCGGGGGCGCCCCGCGTACGGCGCGCTCCAGGCGTCACGGACGCCCGACGCGCACGGAAGGGGCGAGAGCTGGTGGCTGGGGAGCGGATCATCGCCGGGCGGTACCTGCTGCGGAAGCGGCTGGGTTCCGGGGGCGGCGGCAGCGTGTGGCTGGCCGCGGACGACAAGCTCCGGGCCCAGGTCGCGGTCAAGGAGATCGACGTACCGGACGAGCCGGACGGACGACTCGGCGACGCGGCCGACCGGGGCCGCAACGAGGCGCTGAAGGCGGCGCAACTGCGCGAGCACCCGAACGTGATCACCGTCTACGACGTCGTGGAGCACGACGACCGCCCGTGGATCGTCATGGAGTACCTGCCGGGCACCCGCGACCTGCTCGCCGTGATCAAGGAACGCGGTCCGCTGTCGAGCGAGGAGACCGCCCGCATCGGAGCGGCCGCCCTCGACGGCCTCCGCGCCGGGCACCGGCTGGGCATCGTCCACCGCGACGTGAAACCCTCCAACATCCTGCTGGCACCCGACCATTCGGGCCACGCCGACGGCAGGGTCCTGCTCACCGACTACGGCATCTCGCTGCGCCCCCGCGAGACCCGGATCACCCAGAGCGGCATGGTCGTCGGCACCCCGGGCTATGTGGCGCCCGAGCGATTGTCCGGCGGTGAGGCGACCGCTGCGTCCGACCTGTTCTCGCTCGGCGTCACCCTCTACCTCGCCGTCGAGGGCACCGCCCCCTTCGAACGCGACACGCTCGACGCCAGCCTTCTGGTGGCGCTGAACACGGAACCCTCCGTACCGGAACGCGCGAGCGCCCCGCTCACCCGCGCCATCATGGGACTGCTGACGAAGGATCCGCTCAAGCGGATGGAGGCGGACCGAGCGGCCGAACTGCTCGCCGAGGCCGCGGCGGACAGTGCTTCTGACGCCTCGTCCGCCCCCGCCACCCCGCCCCGCCCCGCGGGCGAGCGCATTATCGGCCCCGCCGCCCGCCGCCCCCCCGGGCCGCACCACCCGGCCGCCCACGACTCCCACGACGAGGCCCAGTACGGCGATCACGATGTGCCCTTCTCGGTTTTCTCGGTGTTCGGCTGTGCGG